>JBJMWH010000182.1:0-7106 GCA_045810245.1 Burkholderiales bacterium
GCGGGTCGCAGCCGGCGACCGCGAAGCCGCGGAAAATACCGAGAGGGGTCAAATTCCGCTTCGCGGCTTCCTGGTCACTCATCACCACGGCGGCCGAGGCGCCGTCGGAGAATTGGCTGGCGAGGGAAGCATTTTCGTCGCCGGCGGCGTGGAGTCGATCTCGCTGGTGCAGCAGGAGATGAACAAGCATCACTTCCAGGACGAGTGGCTGCACCGCCACCACCCCGAGACCTACTGGCCGATGCTGCAGACCGCCGAATACGTGGCGCGCCGCTACGAGATTACGCGCGAGGACCAGGACCAGTACGGCGTCCAGAGCCAGCAGCGCGCGGCAAAGGCGCGCGCTTCGGGCAAGTTCAAGGACGAGATCGTGCCCATCACCACCAAGATGAAGCTGCTCGACAAGGCGACCGGCAAGGATTCGATCCACGAAGTGACCGCGTCCGAGGACGAGGGCATCCGCCCCGATACCACCTACGAGGGCGTGTCCCAGATCAAGCCCGCGATCGAGGGCGGCTGCATCGCCGCGGGCAACGCCAGCCAGTTCTCCGACGGCGCTTCGGCCGCCGTGGTGATGAGTGACAAGGAAGCCGCGAAGCGGGATTTGACCCCTCTCGGTATTTTCCGGGGCTTCGCGGTCGCCGGCTGCGACCCGCGCGAAATGGGAATCGGCCCGGTGTTCGCCGTGCCGAAGCTCCTCGAGCAGGCGGGCAAAAAGGTCGCGGACATCGACCTGTGGGAGCTGAACGAAGCCTTCGCAGTCCAGGTCATCTATTGCCGCGACCGCATGGGCATCCCGAACGAGCGGCTCAACGTCAATGGCGGGGCCATCGCGCTCGGCCATCCCTACGGGATGAGCGGCGCGCGGCTCGTCGGCCACGCGCTCATCGAAGGCAAACGCCGCAAGGCGAAGCTGGTGGTCGCGACGATGTGCATCGGCGGCGGCATGGGCGCGGCGGGTCTTTTCGAAGTGGTTTGAAAAGAAGTTGAAGATCGCCATTGTCGGGACCGGGGCGATGGGCTCGGTGTACGCCGCGCTCTTCGCCTCCGCCGGCCACGAGGTGTGGGCCATCGATCGCTGGAAGGAGCACATCGAGGCGATGCGTTCGCACGGTCTGCGGGTGGAAGGCGCTTCCGGCGAGCGCACCGTGCGCCTGAACGCCACCACCGATGCGCGCGATGCCGGGCCTTGCGACCTGGTCGTTCTCGCGACGAAAGCGATGCATGTCGCGGCGGCAGCCGCATCCCTCACACCCCTTCTGAAAAACGAAACACCGGTGCTCTCGATCCAGAACGGCCTCGGCGGCCCGGAAACGGCGGCGTCGGTTCTCGGCAAGGAACGGGTGATGGTCGGCGTGGTGGGCGGCTTCGGCGCCTCGATGCGCGGTCCCGGCCACGCCCATCACAACGGCATGGAGCTCGTCCGCCTGGGCGAATTTGGCGGCCCGATTACCGCGCGTCTGAAAAAAGTAGAGGAAACCTGGAGCGGCGCCGGCTTCCGCGTCAAGGTCTTCGACGACATCGACCAGCTCGTCTGGGAAAAGCTCATCTGTAACTGCTCGGTTTCGGGTCCGTGCGCGGTGTCCGATCTCACGGTCGGGGAAGTGATGGCCGATCCGGACATGGCGAAGATCTCGGCCGACTGCGCGACCGAGGCCTTCAACGTCGCGCGAAAAAAGGGCGTGCGGCTCGGCTTCGACGATCCGCTCGCCTACACCCGCGAGTTCGCCTCGAAAATCCCGGGGGCGCGTCCGTCGGTGCTGCTCGATCTGATGGCGCGGAGAAATAGCGAGATCGACGTAATCAACGGCTCGATTCCGCGCGTCGGCCGCAGCGTCGGCGTCGCGGCGCCGGTGAACGAGTTGATCACCGGGCTGGTCCACGCGCGCGAGCGCCAGCTCCAATGCTCGTCCTGAGCAACGACGAGGTGGCGCGGCTCCTGGGCATCGAGGACTGCATGGCCGCGCTCGAGCCGATGTACCGAGACTACGCGAACGGGCAGGCGCTGCTTTCGCCGCGCGTGGACAACATCGCTCCGACGACGCATCCCGGCGGCTATTACGGCTTCAAGCACATGGGTGGCACCTGGCCGGCACGCAGCATCCAGGCGCTGCGCATCAATTCCGACGTGGTGACCCACCCGCTCGTCGCCGGCAAGCCGCGCCGGGTCAAGCAGCCGCTCGCCCCGGGAGGTGACGGCAAGGGCCGCTGGGTCGGCCTGGTGCTGCTCTTCAGCACCGAGACCGGCGCGCTGCTCGCGATGTTTCCGGACGGCGTGATGCAGCGTCTGCGCGTCGGCGCCGCGAGCGGGCTCGCGCTGAAGCACCTCGCGCGCGAGAACGTCTCGACGCTCGCGCTCATCGGCACCGGCTGGCAAGCCGGCGCCCAGCTGATGGCCGCGCGCGCCGTCCGGCGCTTCAAGGATGTGCGCGTCTTCAGTCCCCGGGCGGAAAGCCGCGCCGCGTTCGCTTCGCAGCACGAAAACGTGAAGACGGTGGACACCATGGAAGCCTGCGTCGACGGCGCCGACGTGATCCTCGCCGCGACTTCCTCCATGGTGCGCGTGCTCGATCCGCAGTGGCTGCGGCCGGGGATGCACATCGGCTGCATCAAGACGCAGGAGCTCGACGCGGAAGTGCTCGGCCGCTGCGACCGCGTGTTCGTGCACACGCGCCAGCAGGCCAAGCAGATCAGCAACGTGATGCCCGGCACGCCCAACGCGAGGCAGGAGCCCGACGGGGGCTGGTGGAAGGATCCGGCGCACAGCTACCCCGACCTCGGCGACCTGCTCGCGGGCAAGGCGCCGGGGCGGCGTGAACCCTCCGAGATCACGTGCTTCGCCAACAACGTCGGCACCGGGCTGCAGTTCGCCGCCGCCGGCGCCGCGGTGCTCGCCAAGGCGCGGGAGATGAAAATCGGCACCGAATTACCCGACGACTGGTTTTCCGAAGATGTTCATCCCTGAAGCACTGCACGACGAGATGCGGGGGTGGCGGCGCGACATTCATGCGCATCCCGAACTCGGCTTCCTGGAGAAGCGCACGTCGGACCTGGTCGCGGCGCGGCTCGAGTCGTTCGGCATCGAGGTGCACCGCGGGATCGGCAAGACGGGTGTAGTGGGTGTTCTTAAGAACGGAAAATCCACAAGGAGCGTGGGCCTGCGCGCCGACATGGACGCGCTGCCGATCCACGAGGCAAACACGTTCGCGCACCGCTCGCGCCACGACGGCGTGATGCACGCATGCGGGCACGACGGCCACACCGCGATGCTGCTCGGCGCGGCGCAGCACCTCGCGCGGACGCGGCGCTTCGGCGGCGCGGTGCATTTTATCTTCCAGCCGGCCGAAGAAGGCATCGGCGGCGCCAAAGCAATGGTCGAGGACGGTCTGTTCCGCCGCTTTCCCTGCGAGTCGCTCTTCGGCATGCACAACCGCCCCGGCATGGCGCTCGGTCGCTTCGCCGTGCGCTCAGGGCCGATGATGGCGGGCGGGGCGTTCTTCGACATCGACATCGCGGGCCGCGGCGCGCACGGCGCGCGGCCGGAGTCGGGCATCGACCCGGTGCTCGCGGCCGCGCACATCGCGACCGCCATCCAGAGCATCGTTTCCAGGAACGTGCGTCCGGTCGAGACCGCGGTGGTGTCGGTGACGCAAATTCACGCCGGCGACGCCTACAACGTGATCCCGCAGAGCGCGCGCCTCTCGGGCACGGTGCGGGCATTCTCGACCGAGGTGATGGAACTGATCGGCCGCAACCTCGCGCGCATAGCGCAAGGCGTGGCCGCCGGCTTCGGCGCGAGCGCGAAGACCGATTTCCGGCCCATCTTTGCGCCGCTCGTGAACGATGCCAGGGAGGCCGAGTTCGCCGCGGGCGTCTGCGTCGAGCTGGTCGGAGCGGACAAGGTGCGGCGCGACCCGCCGCTCATCATGGCCTCGGAGGACTTCTCGTACATGCTCGCCGAGGTGCCCGGCTGCTATATCAACATCGGCAACGGCGACGGCGAAGGCGCCTGCGAGGTCCACAACCCGGGGTACGACTTCAACGACGCCGCGCTGCCCTACGGCGCCGCCTTTCTCGTCCGGGTCGTGGAAACGAAGCTCAAAGCTCAGAACTAGCTTTCGTACCACCCGCCGCCGAGCGCACGGATGAGGGCCACCACCGCGGCGAGGCGCCGCACCTGGATGCCCACGGCGTTGCGCTCCTCGGCGAGGAGCGCGGTCTGCGCCGTCACCACGTTGAGGTAGCTCACCGTGCCGGCCTTGTACTGGTTGAGAACGAGCGACAGCGAGAGGCGCGCGGCCTGCACCGCTTCCTCCTCCGAGCGCGCCTCTTCCTCGAGGATGCGCAGCGCGGCGAGGTTGTCCTCGACCTCCTGGAACGCGGTCAGCGTGACCTGGCGGTAGTTCGCCACCGTGGCGTCGTACGCGGCGATCGCCTGCTCGGTCTGCGAGCGGCGCAGCCCTGCGTCGAAGATCGACTGCGCGATGCTCGGGCCGATCGACCAGGTTCGGCTCGCCCCGGCGAAGAAAACCGACACATCGGGACTGGTGGCTCCGTAGATGCCGGTGAGCGTGACCTGCGGAAAGTAGGCCGCCTTCGCCACGCCGATCTGCGCGTTCGATGCATGCACCCGCCGCTCCGCGGCCGCCACGTCGGGGCGGCGCTCGAGCAGCGCCGAGGGCAGCCCGGGCGGGACGAGGGGCACGCCGATGTCGAACGAGGGCGCAGCTGCGATCGCGAGCGCGGACGGCGGCACGCCGGTCAGCACGGCGATCGCGTGCTCGAGCTGCGCGCGCTGCACGCCGAGGTCGACGGTCTGCACCAGCGTGCTCTTGAGCTGCGCATCGGCCTGCACCACGTCGGAGCGCGCGATGACGCCGGCGCGATAGCGGTTTTCGGTCAGCTCGAGCGACTTGCGCAACGCGCCGACCGTGTCGTCGAGGAGCCTCGCCTGGGCATCGAGGGAGCGCAGCTGGAAATAGCTCGTCGCGAGCTGCGCCTGGAGCGAAAGGCGCGCCGCGCCGACGTCGGCGGCGCTCGCCCGCGCCGCGGCCTCGGCGGCCTCGACGCTCCGGCGCACCCGGCCCCAAAGGTCTATTTCCCATTGCGCGGTGAACCGTCCGCCGTAGCTGGTAACGGTGTGGCCAGCGGTGGTGCCCCCGAGCGTGCTGCCGGGAGAGTGGCTGCGCACCACGGTGGCGTTCGCGTCGAGCGTCGGAAACAGGGCGGCGCGCGAGATGCCGAGCGCAGCGAGCGTCTGGCGGAACTGCGCCTCCGAGGCGGCGAGCGTCTGATTGGAGACGTCGATCTTCGCGATCAGGTCGTTCAGCCGCGGGTCGCCGAACAGCTCCCACCATCTTCCGCGCTCGATGTCGTCGCGCGGCTCAGCCTGTTTCCAGCCCGGCGGGGTTTCCCTAAAGACATCCGCGGCGGGCGCGTCCGGCCGGTGGTAGTCGGGGCCGAGCGTGCAGCCCGCGAGGACCGCGGCCAGGATCGAGGACCAGGCTTTCATGCCGGCCTCGTCGCAGCGCGTCTTCTCAGAACCCTCAGGCGCAAGCGGTCGAGGTAGAGATAGACCACGGGCGTGGTGTAGAGCGTGAGGAGCTGCGACAGCACCAGCCCGCCGATGATCGAGATGCCGAGCGGCTGGCGCAGCTCCGAGCCGTAGCCGAACCCGATGGCGAGCGGCACCGCGCCGATCAGCGCCGCCATCGTGGTCATCATGATCGGCCGGAAGCGCAGCAGGCAGGCCTCGAAGATCGCCTCCTCCGGGCGCTTGCCGAGGCGGCGCTCGATGTCGAGCGCGAAGTCGATCAACATGATCGCGTTCTTCTTCACGATGCCGATGAGCAGGATCACGCCGATCAGGGCGATGATGTTGAAGTCCTTGCCGAACGCCATGAGCGCGAGCAGCGCGCCGACGCCGGCCGAGGGCAGCGTGGAGAGAATCGTGACCGGGTGCACCACGCTCTCGTAGAGGATGCCGAGCACGATGTACACGGCGATGAGCGCGGCGAGAATCAGCCACGGCTGGCTCGCGAGCGACTCCTGGAACGCCCGCGCCGTGCCCTGGAAGCTGCCATGGATGGTCGCGGGCATGCCGATCCTCACCATCGCCTGCTGCACCGCCTCGGTGGCCTGCGACAAGGACATGCTGGGCGGCAGGTTGAACGAGAGCGTCGTCGCCACGAACTGGCTCTGGTGGTTCACCGAGAGCGCGGCGGTGGTGGTCTCCCAGTGGGCGAGCGCCGAGAGTGGAACCAGCCCCTTGCCGGGAGACACGAGCCAGATGGCGTTCAGACCGTCGGGGCTCTGCCAGTAGCGCGGCGCCGCCTCGAGCACCACGCGGTACTGGTTGAGCTCCGAATAGATGGTCGAGACCAGCGCCTGGCCGAAGGCGAGGTTGAGCGCCGAATCGAT
The DNA here is from genome assembly GCA_045810245.1 of Burkholderiales bacterium. GTDB lineage: Bacteria > Pseudomonadota > Gammaproteobacteria > Burkholderiales > SG8-39 > SCGC-AG-212-J23. The sequence continues at coordinate 6,421 of JBJMWH010000182.1, forward strand.
CTGGCTGGTGCTGATGCCGAGGCGTGCCGCGCTCTCGCGGTCAAGCACCAGCGTGGTCTGCAGGCCGCGCGCCTCCTGGTCGCTGTTCACGTCGGCGAGCTCGGGCATGCGCCGCAGCTCGGCCTCGAGCCGCGGCGTCCAGCGGCGCAGGTCCTCGAGCTCGTCGGCCTGCAGCGTGAATTGGTAGGTCGCATCGCTTGCCCGGCCGCCGACCCGGATGTCCTGCACCGGGTTGAGGAAGAGCTGCGCGCCGGGCTCGCGCGCGAGCTGGGTCCGCAGCCGGGCGATCACCTGCGCCGCGGGCACGCCGCGCTCGGCGAGCGGCTTGAGCGCGATGAACATCGAGCCGCGGTTCCTCTGGCCGCCGCCGGTGAACGCGACCACGTTGTCGACCGCGGGATCGCTCTTCACGATGTCGACGAACGCGGCGAGCTTGGCCCGCATCGCCTGGAACGAGATGCCCTGGTCGGCGCGGATGAAGCCCACCAGGCGCCCGGTGTCCTGCTGCGGGAAGAAACCCTTCTGCACCTTGGCGTAGAGATAGACGTTGAGCCCGATGGTCGCGAGCAGGATGCGGAGCACGGGCAGCGGATTGCGCAGCGACCACCCGAGACTCGCCCGGTACCCGGAAAGCATCGCGTCGAACAGGCGATTTGGCCGCTTGTCGGGCCAAGGCCTCAGCAGCC
>JBJMWH010000183.1:0-11053 GCA_045810245.1 Burkholderiales bacterium
GTTTACCCGGGTGACGTGGTGGTCGGCGACGAGGAAGGCGTCGTCGTCATCCCGGCGAAAATGGCCGAGGAAGTCGCCGCAGAGGCCGCAGCGCAGAACGAGTTCGAGGAATGGGTCGAGGCGCGAGTGAAAGAGGGCCGCAGCATTTTCGGCCTGTATCCGCCGAGTGTCGAAACCAAGGCGGAATACGAGACCTGGAAGAAGAATCGGTAATTGTCCGTTATCATACAAGTCACCCAAGAGGAGGAGCCAGGCTCATGCTGAGAAAGCTTTTCGCCGCCGTTGCGCTCGCAGGCTTTGCATCCATGGCGACGGCGCAGGAAACCCTGGTGGTCTACTGGACGAAGGGCTTCTATCCGCAGGAGGACAAGGCGCTCGACGACATGGTCGCCAAGTTCGAGAAGAAGACCGGCGTCAAGGTCGAGCTGTCGCGCTACTCGCCGCAGGAATCGGTGCCGAAGGCGGTGGCGGCGCTCGACTCGGGCACGCCGCCCGACGTCGCGTACGGCGACGTGTTCGATTTCCAGGTGGCGGGCAAGTGGGCGGCCGAAGGCCGGCTCGAAGACCTGTCCGACATCCTCACGCCGATGAAGGCGAGCTTCCTGCCGGTGACGCTCGAGACGGTCTATCTGCTGAACGAGAAAACCGGCAAGCGCGGCTACTACGCGTTTCCGATGAAGCGCCAGACGATGCACATCCAGTACTGGAAGGACATGCTGGCCGAGGCGGGCTTCAAGGAAAGCGACATCCCGAAGACCTGGAACGCGTACTGGGACTTCTGGTGCGGCAAGGCGCAGGCGGGCTACCGCAAGGCCTCGGGCAAGCGCATCTTCTCGGTCGGCGCGCCGATGGGCGTGGATTCGAGCGACTCGTTCTACTCGTTCCTCACCTACATGGACGCGCACAACGTCAAGGTGGTCGACGACAACGGCAAGCTGACGGTCGACCAGCCCGAGGTGAAGAAAGGCCTGGTCGCCACCGTCGCCGACTACGCGAGCACGGTCGGCAAGGGCTGCACGCCGCCCACCGCGGTGACCTGGAAGGACCCGGACAACAACGTCGCCTTCCACAACAAGCAGATCATGATGACGCACAACGCGACCATCTCGATCGCGGCCAAGTGGCTGGATGACGCCAACAACGAGAAGCTCAAGCCCGAAGAGCGCGCGCAGGCGAAGAAGAACTACGAGGAGCTGATCGCCACCGGCGCGTTCCCGAACAAGCCCGACGGCAAGCCGATGCAATACCGCTCGGCGGTCAAGGTCGGCGTGGTGTTCGCCAACGCCAAGAACAAGAAGCGCGCCAAGGAGTTCGTCCAGTTCGCGATGCAGGACGAGAACCTGATCCCGTACGTCGAGGGCGCGCTCGGCCGCTGGTACCCGGTGACGAAGTCGGGCGCCGCGCGCAAGTTCTGGACCGAGGATCCGCACCGCAAGATCGTGCACGAGCAGTTCTCCGCCGGCACGGTGCCCTTCGAGTTCACGAAGAACTGGAAGTTCACCATCCTCAACAACGAGAACGTCTGGGCCAAGGCGGTGAACCGCGTCGTCGTCGACAAGTGGACGCCGGAGAAAGCGGTCGACGAGATGATCGCGAGGATCAAGCAGGTCGCCGGCTAGCGTTATGCAGGAGTTATGACAAAACGGGTCTCTTATTCGGGACCCGTTTTATTTCCATGGCCGCGATCGCGATCCCCCACCCGCCCGTAGCGCCGAGGCGCGGACTTTCCACCTGGCAGACGTGGGGCATCATCCTGCTCGCTCCCTACGTCGTGGTCTTCCTGGTGTTCGTGCTCTACCCGGTCACATACGGCCTGTGGCTCGCGCGCAACCCGGAGAGCTACCGCACGCTGTTCGAGGACCCGGTCTTTTTCACCTCGGTCATCAATACAGTCTTTTTTTTATTAGTAGCAGTAAACCTTAAATTCCTGCTGGCGCTCTATCTCTCGGGCTTCTTCGTGCACGAGCGGCGCTGGATCCGCTGGCTGTCGGTGATCTTCATCATCCCCTGGGCGGTGCCGGCGATCCCGACCATCTTCTCGATCCGCTTCATGCTCAACCCGGAATGGGGCGTGGTGAATTCGCTTCTTTTCCGCTGGTTCCAGATCGACGGCCCGAACTGGCTCACCGACCCGAAGATCGCGATGGCGATGGCGATGCTGGTGCACATCTGGAAGGCGCTGCCGTTCTGGACCCTGATCCTGATGGCCGGGCGGCTCGCCATCCCGAAGGAGCTCTACGAGGCGGCGAGCGTCGACGGCGCGAGCGGCTGGCAGAAGTTCAAGTACGTGACCTGGCCGTCCATGAGGACGCTGTACATAACGTCGACCTTGTTAAGCCTCATCTGGACGCTGGGCGATTTCAACAGCGTCTACCTGCTGACCGGCGGCCAGCCCGCGGACAAGACGCACGTGCTCGCCACGCTCGGCATCCGCTACATCCGCCTCGACCAGCTCGACCACGCGATGGCGACGATCGTGGTCGCGCTGCCGTTTGTTTTGCCGCTCGTGTATTTCATGATGAAGAGACTGTCGGGTGACGAACAGAAAACTTCTCAGTGAAGCGAAGCTGTGGCTGGTCGCGATCCCGGTCCTGCTCTGGACCCTGATCCCGATCTACCACATCTTCCTGTTCTCGATCTCGACCAAGGACTCGGCGTTCTCGGGGCGCCTCTGGCCCGACCATCCGACGCTGCGCAACTTCGGCACCGTGTTCAGGCAGGAGCACTTCTACCTGCACCACTTCTGGAGCCAGATCTGGAACTCGCTCTGGATCGCGGTCGCCACCGGCGCGATCACGCTCACCGTGGCCACGTGTGCTGCATTTGCAATCAGCAGATTGAAAGTCAAAGGCGGCAGGACGGTGATGAACGCGGCGCTCTTCACCTACTTCATCCCGGCGGCGTTCCTCGCCGTGCCGATGTACAAGGCGATGGGCACCTACGGCCTGCTGAACAGCCGCTGGTCGCTGGTGCTCGCGATGGTGACGCTCGCCTCGCCCTACGCGATCTGGGTGCTGAAACAGGCCTCCGACAAGCTGCCGTGGGAGCTCGACGAGGCCGCGCGCATCGACGGCGCCACGCCGGCGCAGCTTTTCCGCCTGGTCTACCTGCCGCTGATGGTGCCGTCGCTGGTGGCGATCTTCACCTATGCGCTGCTGCTCGCGTGGAACGAGTATCTCTACGCATTCCTGCTGCTTTCGCACGAGAACACTATCCCGCTCGCGGTCGGCCTCGGGCACTTCCTCGCCTCGGACGACTCGCCGTGGGAGATCCTGATGGCGACCGCGCTAATCTACGGGCTGCCGCCGGCGGCGATCTATTACGCGTTCCGCCGCTACATGGTCGGCGGCCTAACCTCGGGAGCGGTGAAAGCCTGATGGCTTCGGTTTCTTTTTCCAGGATTGAAAAGTCCTTCGGCACCACCAAGGTCCTGCACGGCATCTCGCTCGACATCGCCGACGGCGAGTTCATGGTGCTGGTCGGGCCGTCGGGCTGCGGCAAGTCGACGCTGCTGCGCATGCTCGCCGGGCTCGAGGACATCGGCGCCGGCGAGATCGCCATCGACGCCCGCGTGGTCAACGAGGTCGACTCGAAGGACCGCGACATCGCGATGGTGTTCCAGAGCTACGCGCTCTATCCGCACCTCACGGTCGCCGACAACATGGGGTTCTCGCTTCGCTTGCGCAGCGAGCGCAAGGAATTGATCCAGAGCCGCGTGGCCGACGCGGCAAAGATCCTCAATCTGGGTTCGTATCTGCACCGTTACCCGCGCGAGCTGTCCGGCGGGCAGCGCCAGCGGGTCGCCATGGGACGGGCGATCGTACGGGACCCGAAAGTGTTCCTGTTCGATGAACCACTCAGCAATCTGGACGCCAAGCTGCGCGTGGCGATGCGCGCCGAGATCAAGGCGCTGCACCAGCGCCTGAAGACTACGACCGTATACGTGACCCACGACCAGATCGAGGCCATGACCATGGCCGACCGCATCGCGGTGATGAACGAGGGCCGCATCGAGCAGCTCGGCGAGCCGCTCGAGCTCTACGACCGGCCGGCGAACCTGTTCGTCGCGCAGTTCATCGGCTCCCCCGCCATGAACGTACTTGAGGGTGTGTATCGGAATAACTTTATTGAAGCTCTGGGGGCGCGCTGGCCCGTTTCCGGCGCCCGCGCCGCCGAGGGGCAGCGGGTGAAGTACGGCATCCGGCCGGAGCACATCGATCTCGCCGGCGCCGGCATCGCCGCGGAAGTGGTGGTGGTCGAGCCGATGGGCGCGGAGACCGAACTCCTCGTCAAAGTCGCGGATCAAACGCCCACCGTCATGAGCCATGGCCGCTCGAGCATCGGGCCCGGCGAGCGCGCGTTCCTCGCCCCGCGCCTCGAGAACGTGCATCTCTTCGACGCCGCCACCGGCGCGCGCCTCTAGTAGAATCGGCCTTCGGGCCCGATTTCACCATGGCGGAAAAAAGCGACTGGCAGTTCCCGGTGGAGATGCGCCCGCGTCCTGAGGACTGGCGCTTCGACCTGGACGGAGCGCTCGACGCGGTCGTGCAGCTGCGCGCGGAGATCCCGGAGGACGCGTTCACTGCGCAGATCCTCGGCACCGAGCGCGTCGGCAACGGCGTCGTGATCCGCGACGACGGCCTCGTCCTCACCATCGGCTACCTCGTCACCGAGGCGAGCACCATCTGGCTCACCACCAACAAGGGCGTCGTGGTGCCGGCTTTTCCGCTCGGCTACGATCAAACGACCGGCTTCGGGCTGGTGCAGCCTCTCGCCAAGCTAGGCGTGCGGCCGCTCGCGCGCGGCACTGCTGGCGCCTGCCGCATCGGCGAGAACGTGGTGATCGCGGGTCACGGCGGCCGGGCGCGCGCGCTTCGCGCCACGGTGTTCGCGAAGCGCGAGTTCGCCGGCTACTGGGAATACGTGCTCGACGAGGCCATCTACACGGCCCCGGCGCATCCGCAATGGGGCGGCTCCGCGCTCATCGGCTCCGACGGCAGGCTGCTCGCCATCGGATCGCTGCTGGTCCAGGAGAAGGTCGACGGCGGCATGCTCCAGGGAAACATGCTGGTACCGATCGACTACCTCGAGCCGATCCTCGACGACATGCTGAAGCTCGGCCGCCCGCGGCGCGAGGCGCGGCCGTGGCTCGGCATGTACACCACCGAGGCGGGCCCGAAGCTCGTGGTCGCGGGGGTCGCATCGGGAACGCCCGCGGAACGCGCCGGCGTGAAGGTCGGCGACATCGTGGTCGAGGTAGCCGGCGCGAAGCCCGCCGGGCTCGCCGACCTCTGGCGGCGCATCTGGCGTCTCGGTCCCGCCGGCACGCTCGTCCCCCTCAAGGTCCTGCGCAAGTCCGCGCTCGTCGACCTCGCCGTGCACTCCGGCGACCGCAACGACTTCCTCAAAAAGCCCCACCTGCACTAAACAAATCGGGGTCAGAGCCCGAATTCGGAAATCGGGGTCAGAGCCCTATTTTCTATTCCAGGGCGTACAAGGCTTGTGGCGACTTGGCCGGTCGACCCGGTTGACCTGGTTCGATCCTCCACCCTTCCGGCGCGAGCACGCTGCGCTTGAAATGTTCGCTCGCCAATGGGTAGCCACCATTCGTCGCGTCACGGATTGCCCTCTGCAATCCAGGCTCGAGCCGTTGATCGAACAGCCCCCGGTATGCGGCTTGACGCAATTGCGGGTCAGTGGCTAGGGCACCATATTCGGCGTGACTCGAAATGAGCGGATCCGCCCGCATACCGCTATTCGCCGCATAGCTTGACCACACGTAACCCGAGGGATGATCGACCATTCCTGCGCGCACCGGATTCAGCTCGATGTATCGATAACAGCCGATCACGTAGACCGCGGACTCGGCGATGCAGGACCGAAACCTGCCTTCCCATAGCGTTCCGGTGCGTTCATGGCGCCGGTTGAAGTATTGAACGTAGCGCTGGCCCAAGTCGCGCATTAGCCCGGTACATGAATCTGCCGCTTGAGGCGTGATGAGAAGGTGTACGTGGTTCGTCATCAAGCAATAGGCATGGACGGCACAGTCGTGCTTCTCCGACAGCTGTCGCAGATGAGTCAGATACATCAGGTAATCGCTGTCGTGCCTGAAGCAGGCGACTCGGTTGTTGCCGCGCTGAATGATGTGTACCGCAACGCCAGGAAGGATGAGCCGCAATGGCCTCGGCATGCACGAGATAACGGGGCATTGCGCACGGCGTTGACGGAAATAGGGCTCTGACCCCGATTTGTTCCGGAAATCGGGCTCTGACCCCGAATTAGAACTGCAGGCGCTGGACGGCTTTCCAGTCGACGAATTTCTCGAGGTCGGCGTCGTTCGGGAGCTCGATCTTGCCGCCGCGGATCTGCGGGCTCAGGCGCGTGACCTGGGATTTGAGGAGCATGAAGAACGAATGCGATGCAGGAATGCGCCGCGGGTTTTTCACGGCCGCCGCGTGCTGCAGCGAGATCAGCGTACCGAGGGCGCTTTCGTAGTACACCGCCACCGCCAGGCGCGCATGGCCGCCCGCAGCGACGTTTTCGATCGCACGGGCTTCGGTGAAGCCGATGCGCGCGGGCTTCGCCGCGAGCGCGCGCGCGCCTCGTCCGGCATAGAGGCGCGCGTCGTCGGCCGAAGCGCACGAGAGATCCACGAGGATCGGCAAGCCGCAGTCGCGCTGCAACGCCGAGTAGCCGGCGTCGGGAGCAAGCGGGCACGGGTCCTCGGCCACCGTGACGCCGGCGTGGGCGAGCATGCGCACATATTCGAGCGCTTCCTCGCGCGGGTAGCTTCCGTTCGCATCGACCATGAGCTCCACCGTGTTGCCGACGGCGGCGCGCACCTCGGCGAGCATGCGCGCATCGGTCTCCCAGCCCTGCCCGCCCTGGAGTTTCAGCGTGCGCACGCCGTGCTTGTCGCACGCCTCGGCGGCCTCCGCGGCCATGCGCGCCGGACTCTGGCGCGTCACCATCCAGCACATCTCGACCTCGCGGCTGCCGCCCCAGAGCGCCCACAGCGGCATGCCCTTCGCCGCGGCGCGCAGCGTCCAGCAGGCGTTGTCGACCAGCGCCTTGGCGAGCCGGTTCTCGGGAATCCGCGCCAGCGCCGTGGTTACTGCCCTCGCATCTGTGAGGTCGACCTGGCGAAGCTGGGGCAAAATGACGTCCTCGAGCGCGACCGCGAGCGAGCGCGGCGAATAGCCGGTGCGCGTGGGCTTGATCACGCCTTCGGCGATACCCGCGGCGCCGCTGTCCGCGACGATCTTGAGCAGCACGTAATCGCCGCTGTTCTCGGCCGCGTACACCCACTGGATGTCCCGGACATAAGGCAGCCTGTAGAAATGCAGCGACCACTCGCCGAGCTTCACGCGCCGTATTCTGAACGAAACGGCTTTTTCGCACCCGGTCAACGAAATGCGCCGGGCGCGCGTTCAAATCGGATGCGGACGCCCCTCGCCCTTCTCTTCGCCGCGGTTCTGGCGGGCTGCGGCGTCACTGCGCCCTACCGGCAGGACCGTGCCGCCGCGAAGGCGGAGCCGGTCGCGGTCGTCGCCTCGACGCTCGAGCCGGCCGGCCAGCTCCAGGGCGGCCGCACGAGCTACGATGGCGCGATGATCGGCGCGACCGGCGGCGCGGGACTCGGCGCCATGTCGGCGTATTCGTCCGCAGGCATTCTGTGCACCATCGGCGGCCCCCTTTGCATGATGATCGTCGTGCCGGTGGCGGTGGTGGGCGGGCTGGTCGGCGGCGTCGCAGGCGCCGCGGTCGACGCAGTCACCGCCGACCCCTTCGGCCGCGTTGCCAGCGCACGCGGCACCATCGATCAGGCGCTCGCCGACATGCGCTTCACCGACGGGCTCGCCTCCAGGACCTCCGAGCAGCTCAAGCTGCCCCTCGCCAAGGCGGGTGAAGTGCCGGGCGATACGATGCTGGAGGTCGAAGTAAGCGAGCTGGAGATCCTGGAGCACGAGAAGGAGATGGCGCTGCTGTTGCGCGCCCGCTCCCGCCTATACCGCAGCGCGGACGGCAAGGTGCTGGACGAGCACGTCGCCGAGACGCGTACCGATTTCCGCAAGTACCGCGACTGGGCCGCCGACGGAGCGCAACCGCTGCGCCGCGCGGTCGACGAGGCGCTCGCCAGGCTCGGGCGCGAGCTCGTCAGCGCGCGCCGGCAATCCCGGCTTCGCGCAGATACTGCAGCACGCCAGGATGGATGAGGTCGCGCTGCGGCGCGGCCGCGAGCGTGTTCGCCAGGGTAGTTTCGCGCGCCTGCTCCAGGCGCGCGGCGAACGCGCCTTCGCCCCTGTGGATCGCCCGCGCGAGCCGATAGGCGGTCTCCTTGGGCAAGGCCTCGTTCGCTAGCACGTAGCTCCACGCGCCCACCGAGGGAATCGGCGCATCCTGGCCGGGATAGCTTCGCGCCGGCAGCGTCACCGCCTGCAATCCCGGATTGCTGGCGAGGATGGTGCGGATCTGGTCGGCGTCGGGCGCGATGAAGCGGGCGCCCCCTTTCGCAATGGCGGCGAACGCCGGCCAACCGACGCCGGCGCCCCAGATCGCGGCCGCGCGAGCGTCGGCAAGCATCGGCGGACCGTCGGCCGCCTTGTCCAGATAGAGGGGCTGAACCGCCACGCCGAGCGCCTGCAGCACATTTCTGCCGAGCACGGTAATGCCCGACGCTTGCGCGCCGAGCACCACCGGACGTCCCTCGAGGTCCGCGATGGCGCGGATCGGGCTGTCGGCGCGAACGATGAACATCCCCGGCGTCGCATAGATCGCAGTGATGATGCGAACGCGCGTGTCCGGCCTGGCGAGCGCAGGGTTCGCGACCTCGCCGGCGACGAGGGCGATGTCGAGCTTGCCCGCCTCGAGGAGCGGAACGTTCTCGCCGCTTCCCTTGGTATTGCGCGGCTGCACTTGGAGCGCGGGGTCCTGCCCGTTGACCACCTCGGCGAACGCGTCGCCGTAGAGCGGGAAGCCGCCACCCGGGGTGGCGGTGCCGAGGACGAGCACGATCGCAACCTCCTTCGCTGGGCCGGAACTTTACTGGAGCTGGATGTTCGCTGCCCGCACGACCTTGCGATACATCTCGATCTCGCTGCGCACGAAGCGCGAGAACTCCTCGAGCTTCATCGGCGCGGGCTGGATGCCGAGCCGGGTGAATTGCTCGCGCACCACCGGCTCGAACACGATCGCGTTGACCGATTCATTGAGCTTGCGCACGATCTCCGGCGAGGTCGCCGCGGGCGCCCACATGCCGAACCAGAGCGTGACCTCGTAGCCCGGCAGCCCTTGTCCCGCGAGGGTGGGCACCTCCGGCAGGACCTCGGCGCGCGAGCTGGTGGAGACGCCGAGGGCGTTGAGCTTGCCTTCCTTGACGAGATTCACCGCGACGTTGACCGGCGCCATGTAGAAGGCCGCCCGCCCGCCGAGGACGTCCTGCAGCGCTTCGGGCGAGCCCTTGAACGGCAGGTGGATCATGCGCACGCCGGCGAGGCCGAGGAGGTACTCGGAGGCGAGATGCGTCGACGTGCCCATCCCCGCCGACGCAAAGGCGAGCTCGCCCGGCTTCGCTTTCGCCGCCTCGAGCAGCGCCTTGAGCGATTTGTACGGACCGTTGGCGGCGCTCACCATCACGTAGGGCGTCTTGCCGAGCATGGCGACGTCGACGAGGTCGGTCAGCGGGTCGTAGGGCAGGCTCTTGTAGATGGCGGAGTTCGCCGAATGCGACGAGGACTGCACCATCAGCGTATGGCCGTCGGCCTCGGCCTTCACCACCGCCGAAGTGCCGATCTGGCCGCCGGCGCCGGGACGGTTCTCGACGATCACCGGCTGCTTCCAGTGCTCGTTCATGCGCTGCGCGATGATGCGCGCCGCGATGTCGGCGCCGGCGCCCGCCGACAGCGGCACGATGATGCGGATGGTCTTGGAGGGATATTCCTGCGGCTGCTGCGCCTGCCCTGCCACTGTGAAGAACAGGGCTAACGCGGTGGCGACGCTTCCAGCGAGCCTGGAAAAAAAGGTGACTGTCACCATTTTTTCCATTATCCGAGCGTCGGCATGTGGAAGCCCGGCGCCGGCGTGTCTTGGTGCGGCCAGCGCGTGGTCACGACCTTGGTGCGCGTATAGAACTTGACGCTCTCGACGCCGTGCACGTGCAGATCGCCGAAGAGCGAGCTCTTCCAGCCGCCGAACGAGAAGTACGCCACCGGCACGGGAATCGGCACGTTGATGCCGACCATGCCGACCTGGATCTCGTTCTCGAAGCGCCGCGCGGCGCCGCCGGACTCGGTGAAGATCGCCGTGCCGTTCGCGTACGGATTGCGGTTCACCAGCTCGATCGCCTCGTCAAGGGTATCAACCCTCAAAACGACCAGTACGGGGCCGAAGATCTCGTCCTTGTAGATGCTCATTTCCGGCTTCACCTGGTCGAAGAGGCTCGTGCCCAGGAAGAAGCCGTCCTTGGGCACCGAGCCCGCTCTTCCGTCGAGGACGAGCTTGGCGCCCTCCTTGAGTCCGGCCTCGACGTAGCCTGCTACCTTGTCGCGGTGCTGGCAGGTGACGAGCGGTCCCATGTCGACACCTTCTGCATCGCCGGCGCCCACTTTGATGGCTCTTGCCTTTTTATCGAGCAGCTTCACAAGCGGGTCCGCTGCAGCGCCGACCGCGACGACGGCGGAAACCGCCATGCAGCGCTCGCCGGCCGAGCCGTACGCCGCGCCGATGAGCGCGTCGGCGGCGAACTCGAGATCGGCGTCGGGCAGCACCACCGCGTGGTTCTTGGCGCCGCCGAGCGCCTGGACGCGCTTGCCGTGGCGCGCGCAGGTCTCGTAGACGTACCTGGCGATCGGCGTGGAGCCCACGAAGGACACCGCCTGGATTCCCGGGTGAGCAAGGACGGCGTCGACGCATTCCTTGTCCCCGTGCAGCACGTTCAGCACGCCGTCGGGAAGCCCGGCTTCCTGGAAGAGCTGCGCCATGCGCACCGAAGCCGAGGGCACTTTTTCCGAAGGCTTGAGGATGAAGCTGTTGCCGCAGGCGATCGCCATCGGGA
>JBJMWH010000184.1:0-5571 GCA_045810245.1 Burkholderiales bacterium
GATCCGCAAGGGCGCGGCAGCGGTGGATCCGCTGCTCTATCTGCCTAAATAGGCCCTAATTGGGCATCTTGTTTTGTTTCAGCGCTTGAGCCAGATCGTGCACTGCTGAGGCGTAGAACGCGCTGCGGTTATAGCGCGTGAGCACCCAGAAGTTATGCAGGCCGATGCGATAGTCGCTCTGCTTGTCCGGCGTTTCGAGCTCGACCAGAACCGCGCGCACGCCCTCGGGCATGCCCTCGAAGTCCACGCCGGCGGCGCGCAGGTCGGCCTGGGCGTGCTTCGGATCGACCGAGCCGTCGGCGAGCGGCCGCCAGGCATCGCCGTCGACTTTCGCGCCGAGCAGCACTTCGCCGCCGGGCTGCCAGCCGTGCTCCTTGAGGAAATTCGCCACGCTACCGATGGCGTCGGCCGGGCTGCGACGCAGGTCGATCGCGCCGTTGCCGTCGAAGTCGACCGCGTAGCGCCGGGTGCTGCTGGGCATGAACTGGGGGATGCCGATCGCGCCGGCGTACGAGCCGCGCATCGCGAACGCATCCTTGCCCTGCTCACGCGCGAGCAGCAGGTACTGCTCGAGCTCGCCCTTGAAATACTGCGCCCGCGGCCCGTAGTCGAAGGCGAGCGTAGTGAGCGCGTCGACCACCCGCCAGCGGCCGGTGTTACGCCCGTAGAACGTCTCCACGCCGAGGATGGCGACGATGTACTGCGCGGGCACGCCGTAGCGGGTCTCGGCGCGCTCCAGCGCGCGGCGGTGCTTCCGCCAGAACTCGATTCCCGCGGCGACGCGCTTTTCGTTGACGAAATTGCCGCGGTATTCCTCCCATGAGCGCGCCTTCGGCGGCGGCGGCTTGATCGCCTCGAGCACCGGCTCGGCGCGGCGCACGCGGGAAAAAACGTAGCGCAGGTCCTGCTCGGCGAAGCCGTGCTTGGCCGCCAGAGCGCGGATGAATTCCTGCACCTCCTCGCGCTCGGCGTAGCTTCCCTTGGCCCACGCAGGCCACGCGAGCAGCGCGAGCAGCACGAGCAGCGTTCTCGACGTCATGCCACCCGCAGCTCGCGCACCAGGCGTCGCAAATCTTTCGTCCCGCGCGGATTGCGCTCGCGCCCGTAGCGCAGTCCGATGTACAGCTCGCCGATGCGCAGGATGGCGCGGCGCGCGGACGGCAGCGCGCGCGCGGCCCGCTCTGCGTAGTCGCGCGGGCCTTCGCTCGGCGAGCGCTCGACGCCGCGCGCGGCGAGCTTGAGGCAGAAGGCGCGCCACGCGCGCTGGACCGGATCGGGCCGCGCCATGCGGCGCAGCGACCAGCCGAGCAGCAGTACGGTCAGGATTCCGAGCGCGGTGAAGAGCGTCGCCACCAGCGCGCGCCAATCGGAGCTTCGCAGGCCCACGTAGCTCATGAGCTCGCGCTGGCGCTCTGAATTGTAGCCGAGCACCCATACGTTCCATTTGTACGCGGCGGCCTCCCACTGGTGGCGCATCGAGCGCAGCCATTCGAAATCTGCGCGCATGAGCAGAGGCTGCTCGGCCTGCTGGATCGAGCGGGCGAGCCCCGCGTCCAGGCGGCTCGGCGCCGCCGTGGCGGTAGGGTCCACGCGCACCCAGCCGCGGCCGCGCAGGTGCACCTCCGCCCATGCGTGAGCGTCGGACTGGCGCACGGTGATGATGCGGTCGACCGGGTTCAAGTCGCCGCCCTGGTAGCCGGTGACCACGCGCGCGGGCACGCCGGCGGCGCGCATCAGAAACACGAAGGCCGAGGAGAAGTGCTCGCAGAACCCCGCATTGAAATCGAACAGGAATTCATCGACGCTGTCTTGCCCCAGGAGAGGAGGCTGCAGCGTATAGACGTAGCGTCCCCGGCGCAGGAAGCCGGTGGCGCGCGAGACGATCTCGTCGTCGCCGCTCGAGGCGAGCCTCAGCTCCTCGGCGAGCGCGAGCGTTCTGGGATTGGCGCCCGCTGGCAGGCGCAACGCGCGCGCGAGCGCCGCCGGCTGCTCTTCAGGCGCGCCGCGCGGAGCGATGGCCGAGCTCATCTCGTAGCGCAAGCGGGTGCGCACGGGCGCGGCCGCCAGCACCATCCCGTCAGCCGTATAGCGGGCGTCTTCTGGCAGGCTCGTGGGAACCTCCAGGGCGAACAGCCAGCTCTCGTTGTGCGGCTCCAGCACCACGCTGTAGTGGTAGGTCGCGCTGCCGCCGCCCCGGGGTGCGAACATGCCCATGGACTGCGCCCCGGCGCTCCAGGTGCGGCCGTCGAAGTCCCACAGCACCGGTCCGCGCCAGTAGCGCACCTGCGAGGCCGGCGGCGTCGCCTCGAATTCCACGCGGAAGGCGACCGTGTCGGACAGCACGAGGCGCGAGATTGCACCAGGGGCCATCGTCTCCGACAGGCCGGTGCGCGCCGAGTAGGCGTCCTGCGGCAGGCCCCACAACGGCCCCTGCACGCGCGGAAAAAGCAGGAACAGCGCGGCCGCCGCGGGCACGCCGTGCGCGAGCAGCAGGGCGGCGGTGCGAAGGTTCGCCCGTGGCGCACGGTTGGGGGCGGAAAAGCCGGTCAGGGTGGCGGTGATGGCGAACAACGCTACCGCCATGGCGAGCGCCGTGGGGATGGACTGCGTGTACAGGAAATTGGTGATGATGAGGAAGTACCCGAGGAACGCGGCAGCCGCCGCATCGCGGTGGGTTCGCGTTTCCAGCACTTTGAGGCCCGAAAACAGCATCAGCAGCACGACTCCGGGCTGGCGGCCGAAGATGGTGCGGTACTCGACCCATACGCCGAGCATCGCGATCGCGGCCACGGCGAGCACCAGCCAGCGCGAAGGCAGCGGCACTGCATTCATCGAATAATGGATGCGCCATGCGTAGAGGCACAGTGTGAGCAGCGTAAGCCACCACGGCGCCCGCGTCGCGTGAGGGATCACCACGAGGGCGAGCGACCCGCAGAGCAGGACCAGGTCGCGGGTCGTTGCGAGCCGCGCCTCGGGCAGAAGGGGATGGGCCGCAGCGCTCTTCATCTCATTCGTACAGCGCGAGCCTCTGCAGGCAACCACCGGCGTGGGCATCGCCACGCCCCGGCGCGATCTCGACGCCTGGAAGCCGCAGGCCGTAGAAGGCGCCTGCGCGCTCGGCGGCGAGCACCCAGCCGGCGAGGCGCGACAAGCGCTGCTCCAGGCCGGCCTTGGCGGGAAGCATCCGCCAATCGAGCCAGAGCTGCGCCGCGGCCTCACCGGTGAACTGCTTGGTGAGCAACTCGTCGCTGCGCGCGACGGCCTTCCACGCCACGTGGCGCGGCGAGTCCGAAAGCTGGTAGGTCCGCAGCCCCGAGAAGTCGTCGTTGCCCGCAGCCTGCGAGCGCAGCGCGCCCGCGGCCGCCTCGGCGAGCGCCGCCGGCAGCGGCGTGCGCTCGGGCTGCGGATAGACCAGGCAGCGCGCGGCGGGCTCGATGTAGCTCCAGGCGCGGAACAGGCCGAGCGGAAACCGCGTCTCGAGCATAACGCGGCCGAGCGGCAGCCAACCGCGGCGCCGCGCCGGTACGGCGAGCACCACCTGCGCGAGCGCCTGCGGCGGAATGTCGATCACCAATTGCGAGCCCGAGCCTACGTGGCGCGCGAGGATCGCCGGGCGGTCGTAGCCTGATCGGCCGTCGAGGTAGATCCTGAACTGCGCCGATTCGCCGGCGAACACCGGCTCGGCGCGCCCGGTGCTCACTGCGATGCGCGCGAGGTTGCGCGCCGTATGCACCATCGCCGCGAGCCCGACCCCGGCGAGGAGGAAGGTGAGCGCGAAGCCGAGCGCAAGCGCGTAGTTGATCGAGCCGATGAGGAGGATGAGGAGGGTCGCGGCGAAGAGCCACCCGAGCCGGGTGGGCAGGATATAGACGCGACGGTGGATCAGGATGATGGTGCCGCGCTCGGGCGGCTTGAAGCCCCAGATCCATTGGGCGAGGCGCGGATTGCGCTCGAGCAGGCCGCCGATCATGCCCGCGCCGGGCTCACGCCGTGGGCCCGGCGTACTTCCATCGGCCCTTCCACGCCCCAAGAACCAGGTTGGGATACTCGGGCTTGCCCAAGGTGCCGTTGTAGCGTCCCAGTGCCCTGAAATAATCGCCTCGCTCCATGTCGAGATAGTGCCGCAGAATTGCGCAGCCGTAAGCGAGGTTTGTCCTGAGATGGAACAAGTTGTGGGCGGGCTGGCCGAGCAACTGCACCCAGAAAGGCATGACTTGCATGTAGCCGCGCGCGCCTGCGCGGGACACGGCGTACTTGCGAAAGCCGCTTTCGACCTCGATGAGCCCCAGGACGAGTTGCGGATCGAGCCGCGCCCGCACCGCCTCGTAGTGGACCGCACGCAGCAGCTCCATGCGGCTCTGCCGCTCGGGCATGCGCGGCGCCAGGCGCTTTTCCATCTCGTCGATCCAGCGCTGGCCATCGTCGGGCGAGCGAAAGTGCAGCCGGGCTGGCGCGCGGTCCGACACCATGGCCGACAGGCGCTGGCGCACGCTGTCGGCGAGGGGCTCGTAGGCCTGGTTTCCCGCATGTCCCCAGAAGGGAAAGAGCGCGGCCACCACCAGAACGAGCCCCCTCATGAACGCTTCAGGAAATCCACGACCTCCTTGAGCGGCAGGTCGCGCGGCTTGGCGTCGCGTCTGCCTTTGTATTCAGCGTTGCCGGCGGCAAGCCCGCGCTCGGAGAGCACCAGCCGGTGCGGGATGCCGATGAGGTCCATGTCGGCGAACAGCACCCCCGGGCGCTCGTCGCGGTCGTCCATCAGGACGTCGATGCCGGCGGCGCCGAGCTCGTCGTGCAGCCGCTCGGCCGCGGCGCGCACCTCGGCGCTCTTGTGGAAGCCGATCGGCACCAGGGCCACCGCAAAAGGCGCGATCGGCGTCGGGAACGCGATCCCGCGCTCGTCGTGGTTCTGCTCGATCGCCGCTGCCACCACGCGAGTCACGCCGATGCCGTAGCAGCCCATTTCCATCGGCTTCGCGTCGCCCTTCTCGTCCAGGAACACAGCATTCATCGCCTGCGAGTACTTGGTGCGCAGCTGGAAGATGTGCCCGACCTCGATGCCGCGCACGATCTCGAGCCTGCCCTTGCCGTCGGGGCTCGGGTCGCCCGCGACGACCTTGCGCAGGTCGGCCACCTGCGGCTCGGGAAGGTCGCGCGCCCAGTTCACGCCCGTGAGGTGGAAGCCTTCTTCGTTCGCGCCGCAGACGAAGTCGCTCATCAGCGCGACGCGCCGGTCGGCGACGACTTTCACCTTGGCACCCAGCGGGCCGCCAGCACGCGTGGGTGGTCCTATGTAGCCCGGCTTCGATCCCAGAGAAGACTCAATTTCCTTGTCGCCGGCGAAGCGGAAAGCGCCGATCACTTTCTGCGCCTTGATCTCGTTCAGCTCGTGATCGCCGCGCAGCAGGAGCAGGTGGAGCGCGTCGTCGTGCATCACCGCGACGGCCTTGACGGTCTTCTTCAGATCGATCTTCAGGAGCGCCGCCACCTCCTCGCACTTCGTTTTGCCCGGCGTCGCGACCTTCCTCATTGCTCCTGTTGGAGAAGCGCGCGAACCCGGCGCCAGCGCTT
>JBJMWH010000185.1:0-7561 GCA_045810245.1 Burkholderiales bacterium
CCGTGGCGAAGAGCACGAGCGTTGGCGCCTCGTTGAACCACCGGTACCAGACGTGCGTCCTGCGGTTGCGGTCGGCGGCGAAATCCTTGAGCAGCCGCCAGCACCAGAGGTGGTAGCCGACTAGGAGCGCGACCAGCGCGAGCTTCGCGTGCAGCCAGGACGACGCGCCCCGGAACCAGCCGAGCCACAGCCAGACCCCGAGCACGATGGTGAGCACCCCGCCCGGCGTCATGATCCCCCAGAAGAGCTTGCGCTCCATCACCTTGAAGCGCTCGAGGGAAGGCCGGTCCCCGGTCTGCGCGTGGTAGACGAAAAGGCGCGGCAGGTAAAACAGACCCGCGAACCAGGTCACCATGAAGATGATGTGCAGCGCCTTGACCCAGAGCATGCGCTACTCGGAAAACCTCTTTCTCGCAAAGCGGATCGCCAGCAGGTAGCCGCCCGCAGCATACCCGAGCAGCACCGCGACGTGCGCCAGCGCCTGCTGCGGAATCTCGCCGGCCATCATCGGGCGTACCAGGGCCACCCCGTGGTAGAGCGGCAGCGCCTGCGCCACCGACACGAGCGGCTCGGGAAGCTGCTCGGCCGGAAAGAACACACCCGAGATCATCATCATCGGCGTCATGACGAGAGTCATATAGAAGCTGAAGAAGTCCCAGTTGCGGGCGAGCACGGTCATGATGAGGCCGACGGCCGAGAAGGCGAGGCCGACCAGGAACGCCGTGGGCAGTGCGAGCAGCACGAGCGGCGAGTGCGCCAGGCCGAAGACCAGCACGATGCCAAGGATGGTCGAGCCGGTGAGCCAGGCCTTGCTCGCGGCCCAGATGATCTCGCCAGCGACGATGTCATCGATCACCAGCGGCGCGTAGAGGATCGCGTCCCAGGTCTTCTGGCCGTGCATGCGGGAAAACCCCGAGAACATCGATTCGAATGAGGCGGTGTACATGGTCGCAGTGCAGAGCTGCCCGGCGGCGAAGAAAGAGATGTAGGACATGCCTTCGACCGGGGGCATCAGGGCCCCCAGGCCGTAGCCCAGGCCGAACAGCATGATGAGCGGGTCGGCGAGGTTCGTGAGCACCGCGGCGGCGAGGAGCTTGCGCCACACGAGGAAATTTCGGCGCCAAACGGCGATCCAGCGCATTCCTTCAAGTCCCCCCGTCAATCCCTCAGGTCGCGCCCGGTCAGCTTGAGGAACAGGTCCTCCAGGCTGGCCGGCCGGTGAAGGTAGACCAGCTCGGCGTGTCCGTTGAGGGTCCCGAGCGCGGCGTCGACGTCGTCGGCGTAGCAAAACACCGTATCGCCCACGCGCTCAACCCTCGCCGCGGCGGCCCTTGCGGCCGCCAACCAGGCTTCCAGCGCATGACCCGGGCCGTGCACTTCGACCACCTGCGGCTCGATGTGCTGCGCGATGAGCTCGCGCGGCGAGCCGGAGGCGATGACGCGGCCGTGGTCCATGATCGCGAGGCGCTGACAAAGGCGCTCTGCTTCTTCCATGTGGTGGGTCGTCAGGATGAGGGTCTTGCCCTGCAACGTCAGCCGGCGCATGCGCTCCCAGATGAGGTGGCGCGCCTGGGGGTCGAGGCCGGTGGTCGGCTCGTCGAGGAACAGCACTTGCGGATCATTCACGAGCGCGCGGGCAAGGGTGAGCCTGCGCTTCATTCCGCCCGAGAGCGTGTTGATCTTCGCGCCCTCGCGGCCCGTCAGGCCGGCGAACTCGAGCAGCGGACCGGTGCGCGCGCGGACTTCGCGCGGCGAGAGGCCGAAGTAGCGGCCATACACGAGAAGGTTCTCGGCGACTGTGAAGTCGGGATCGAGGTTGTCGGACTGCGGCACCACGCCGATGCGCAGCCGCGCCTCGCGCGCGCGCCGCGGCACGGGTTCGCCGAGGAGCTCGATATCGCCGGCATCCGGCGCGATCAGCCCCAGGCAGAGCCGCAGCGTGGTGGTCTTGCCGGCGCCATTGGGACCGAGCAGGCCGAAGCACTCCCCGGGCGCCACGCCGAGGTCCACGCCGCGGACGACCTCGAGCGCGCCGAACGACTTGCGCAGCGCACGCACTTCGAGGACGTTCATTTCCAGTTCGAGGTGACGATCGTGCGCAGCACGTGGAGCTTGCGGTGGAAGAAATGGTCCGCGCCGGGCACCAGGACCACCGGCAGGTCCTGCGGGCGCGCCCACTCGAGCACCGCGGCGAGCGGCACCGTGTCGTCGGTCTCGCCGTGGATGACGAGCGTGTCGGCGGGAACCGACGGCGCCTCCAGCCGCGTCACGCCCACGCCGACGAGCACCAGCCGTTCGGGCGGCATGCGCTGGGCCAGCCTCGCCTGCAGCGCGGCACCGAAAGAAAATCCCGCCAGAACATATCGGGTCGCGCCGGTATGCCGGAGCACGCACTCCAGATCTTCCAGCTCCCCGCGACCCTGGTCGTGCACGCCCTCGGTCGCGCCGACGCCGCGGAAGTTCGGCCGCCAGGTCTCGTAGCCGAGCTCGAGGAGCGCGCGGGCAAGTGTCTGCACCACCTTGTTGTCCAGCGTTCCGCCGTAGAGAGGGTGCGGATGGGCGATCAGCGCCACCCCGCGCGCCGCCGCCTCCGGCCGGTCCACCGCGCATTCGATGCGGCCGGCGGGGCCGGCGACGAACTCGCGCCGCGTGCTCGAGCGCATCTACATCAGCAAGCGCTCGACGACCCGTCCGTGGCGCAGATGCTCTTCGATGATCTCGTCGATGTCGGCCTGGTCGACATAGGTGTACCAGACGCCTTCCGGATACACCACCACGCACGGCCCCTCCTCGCATCGATCCAGGCAGCCCGCCTGGTTGATGCGCACCTTGCCCGGGCCCGACAGGCCGAGCGCCTTGACCTTCGACTTCGCGTAATCGCGGATCGCGCTCGCGCCCTTGTCGTTGCAGCAGGTGCGGCCGCCATCGCGCTGGTTGCAGCAGAAGAAAACGTGCTTCTCGTAATAGGACATGGAGGCGCGATTCTAAGGCTTTTGCTGCGCCTCCCGCTGCCGCCTGCCGGCGAGATACATCAGGTACCCGAGCGCTGCGAAGGGCCAAAGCGCGCTCACGAGCCGCGTGAGGCCGTTGAAATTCAGGAAGTGCCCTTGCTGCCAGACCTTGAGCGAGGCCGCGAGATACGGATTGGCCGGGGCGAGGTTGACGAGCACGGTCGCCGCCATGATGAGCAGCGCCGCCAGGATCATGCGCAGGCCGCGCGGCAGCGCGACCGCGGCGAGCGCCACGGCAAGGCCGGCGGCAAGCCCGATCTGCGCGCCGTGGGTCAGCCAGGCGAGCACGTTCTCGGCACGCATGAGGATCGCAAAAGCGGCCGTCCTCACCATCAGCGCGGTGGCGACAAGCGCCAGGATCTGGGCACGCACCGCGGCCGCCGACGAGGCGAGGCAGGACAGGAGCAGGCTCGCGGCAGTCAGGTTCGCCGCCGACGTCAGCGCCTCGATGGTGATGAAAAACGCCGGGCGCTCGCCGCGCGGCTCGCGCGCCCCCAGCAATTCGCGCAGGTCCCCGGCGCCGAAAAGGAGCGACGTCGGGTTGAGCTGGATGAACAGCCACAGCCCGATCAGCGCGAGCCCGAGGTCGATGACCCCGCCCCGCAGGAAGGCACGCTCCCGCAGCCGCGCCAGCATGCCCTCCTCGAGGAGCCTCGGGCCGAAGCGGACCGCCGCCGCGGCGCCGATCCCGGCGCCGAGCGCGTTGCAGATCGAGTCCAGGTTGGAAGCGATGCGCGCGGGCAGATAGCTCTGCAGCGCCTCGAGCATGAGCGACAGGACGGCCGCCGATGCGGTAGCAGCGACGAACGCCGCCCGGCCACGCAGCCGAGGCTGCAACGCGGCCGCGGCGAGAAAGCCGTAGGGGATGTAGCCCAGCACGTTCACCACGACGTCGAAGTAAATGATGCGGCGCGGCCACGGCGCGGTGATATAGGCAAACGGCGACACTCCCACGGCGCGCCAGCCTTCCATCGGGTAGAGGCTCGCGTAGACGGTGAGCGCCGCGAACACCGCGAACAGAATCCGCGCGAGCGGCGACTCGCGCATCTATCTGTGGGCGTGCGCCCTGAGCGGCCGCGCAACGAACGAGCCCAGGACCATGCCGAGGAGCGAGAACGCGAGGCCGACGAGAGGCGAAGGCACCGCGGGCTCGTTCACGAACCACTCGACGGCGAACCAGCCGGCGAGTCCGCTCAGCGCCGACACGACCGCGCCTGCGTTGCTGGCGCGTTTCCAGAAGATGCCCGCGGCAAGCGGCACGAAGGCCGCCACCAGCGTCACCGTGTAGGCGTTCTGGATCATGTCGTACATGGTCTTCTTCGAGAGCAGCGCGAAGATCAGCGCGGCCGCGGTGAACGCCACCAGGATGACGCGCAGCGTGACGAGGAAGCGGCGGTCGCTCATGCCCGGGTAGAACGGCTTGATCACGTTCTCCGTCACCAGCGAGGTCGGCGCAATGATGGCGCCGCTCGCGGTGGAGAGGATCGCCGAGAGCAGCGCGCCGAAGAACATCACCTGCACCCACATCGGCGTGTGGCCGAGGATGAAGGAGGGCAGGACGCTCTGCATCTCGCGCGCGTCCTCGGCCGAGAGCAGCTTGCCGAGAGACGGGTCGATCATCAGCGCGGCGAACACGATGAAGATCGGCACGAAGGCGAAGGTGAAGTAGATCACCCCGCCGAGCAGCGTGCCGAGGATCGCGGTGCGCTCGTTCTTCGCCGAGGTGACGCGCTGGAAGATGTCCTGCTGCGGGATCGAGCCCAGCGCGAGCGTGACCCAGGCGGTGAAAAAGTACAGCCACTCCTTGGAGCCGCCTTTCGGCCAGAACTCGAACTTGCCGGCGTCGGCGGCGGCTGCAACCACCTTGCCGGCGCCTCCGGCCATGTCGCCGACGAACCAGGCGATGATGCTGACCCCGGCGATGATCATCACCGACTGGAAGAGATCGGTGAGCGCCACCGACCACATGCCGCCCCACACCGTATAGGCGAGCACCACCAGCGCGCTCAGCACGATTCCCCATTGCAGCGAAATAGCGCCGCCGGAGAGGGTCGAGAATGCGAGGCCGAGCGCGGTGAGCTGCGCCGCGGTCCAGCCCAGGTAGGAGATCGCGATCACCACGCTGGTGCCGATCTCCATAGTGCGGCCGTAGCGCTTGCGGTAGAAGTCGCCGATGGTGAGGAGATCCATGCGGTAGAACGCGCGCGCAAAGAAGATCGCCACGATCACCAGGCAGAACGAGGAGCCGAAGGGGTCGGCGATGACCGACCCCATGCCGTTCTTTGCGAACTCGGCCGACACCGAGAGCACCGTTTCCGCGCCGAACCAGGTGGCGAACACCGTCGCGGCGTTCATATAGAGCGGCAGGCTGCGGCCTGCGACGACGTAATCCTTGGAGTCGTGGACCCGCTTCGCCGCCCACAGCCCGATCGCGATGGTGACGGCGAGGTACAGCATGACGGAGCCGATCAGCATAGCGCGCGCATCATATTCCGTTCAGAAGGAAAAACGCCAGCAGCGCCACCGCCAGCACCGCGACGACGAGAAAGCCGCTGAGGATTCGGTTGCGCCGCGCGTTCTCGGCGCCGACGCGCTCGAGCGCGGCGCGCAGCGCCGCGGTGTGGTCTGCCGAGAGCGCCCGGTGCACGAGGCGGGGAATCTGCGGCAGGGTGCTCGCCCAATACGGCGCTTCGCGCCGCAAATGGCGCACCAGCCCGCGCCACCCGATCTGCTCGTTCATCCAGCGCTCGAGGTAGGGCTTGGCGGTGCGCCACAGGTCGAGGTCGGGGTCGAGCTCACGGCCGAGTCCCTCGATGTTGAGGAGCGTCTTTTGCAGCATCACGAGCTGCGGCTGGATCTGCACGTTGAAGCGGCGCGAAGTCTGGAACAGCCGCAGCAGCAGCTTGCCGAAATAGATTTCCTTCAATGGCCGCGAGAACACCGGCTCGCACACCGCGCGGATCGCCGCCTCGAAAGCGTCGACGCGGGTTTCCGCCGGCACCCAGCCCGCGTCGAGATGCGCCTGTGCGACCCGGCGGTAGTCTCGATTGAAAAACGCGAGAAAGTTCTGCGCGAGGTAGTTCTTGTCGGTGTCGGTCAGCGTTCCCATGATGCCGAAATCGAGCGCGATGTAGCGCCCGTGCGCTTCGCCTTCGGTGGCGACCAGGATGTTCCCCGGATGCATGTCGGCGTGGAAGAAACCGTCCCGGAACACCTGCGTGAAAAAGATCTCGACTCCAGCGCGCGCGAGCGTCGGGATGTCGACTCCTTTTTCCCGGATCGCCTGGACCTGCGAGATCGGCGTGCCGTGCATGCGCTCCATCACCATCACGCGCTGCGAGCACAGATCCCAATGCACCTCGGGAACCAGGAGCAGCGCCGAGCCCTCGAAGTTGCGGCGCAGCTGGCTCGCGTTGGCCGCCTCGACCATGAGGTCGAGCTCTTCGTCGAGATGGCGCGCGAATTCGGCCACCACCTCGCGCGGCCGCAGCCGCCGCCCGTCGGCCCACAGCCGCTCGATGAGGCCGGCCGCCGTCTCGAGTAGAGCCAGATCCTTCGCCACCGCCGATTCGACGCCGGGCCTCAGGACCTTGACCGCGACCTCGCGTCCGTCATGCAGGGTCGCAAGGTGCACCTGGGCGATCGAGGCGCTCGCCACGGCCTCGCTTTCAAACGTGGTAAATACATCATGAATTCGACAGCGCAAGGCCCGTTCGATCTCGGCGACGGCGAGCTCGGGCGCGAACGGCGGCACCCGGTCCTGCAGGCGCGCGAGCTCGTCGGCGATGTCCAGCGGAATCAGATCGCGCCGCGTCGAGAGCACCTGGCCGAACTTCACGTAGATCGGGCCGAGCGTCTCGAGCGCTTCGCGCAGCCGCCGGCCGCGCGGTTCGCTGCGGCGTCCGGCAAAAACCCGGAGCAGCGGCCGCTTCGAATAGCGCGGCACGAACTCGTGCAGCCCGAAGCGCAGGCCGATCCAGAAGATGCGCAGCAGCCGCGCGAGCCTACGCAAGCCGCTCGATCCGCTTCTCGAGGCGCTCGACCGCGTCGCGCAGGCGCGCGAGCGCGCCGGCGAACTCGTCCACTTCGCGGCGCGCCATGAGCATGCGCTTCTCATCCACGGCGTAATCCGCAGCCGACTCGACGAGCCGCCGCGCCGCTTCGGCATGCCAGCGGGCAAGGCCTCGGGCCGCGCCGGCGATACGCTGCGCAGCCACGTCGCCGAAGAGCCGGGAGAGGTCTTCCTCCGCATCCCAGCGCAGGTGGCGGGCGAGCGCGCTCACCTCGGCGGCGAGCCTGGGATCGCCGTCGACCTGGAGTGAGCGGGCAAAGTGCTCCGGGCCGCGCGCGAGGCTCAAGAGCGCCTCCGGCGTCAGCGTGATGGTGAGCGCAGGATCGGCGCCGCCGGCCTGGAGCGTGCCGCCGGGAAGGATGACGAAGCGCAGCGCGGGAAGGGGCGGGCCGCGCAGCTCGACGGTCTCGCCCGCAAACGGCGCAAGCCGCTCCCGCGCCCACGGCTCGGCCGCGAGCAGATGGTTGAGGGCGAATGA
>JBJMWH010000186.1:0-4839 GCA_045810245.1 Burkholderiales bacterium
CGCGGTGTCCGAGTACAGCGACTATCCCGAGGAGGCCAGGCGCCTGCCGCAGGTCGCGAGCTCCGGCGGCATCGACCTCGAAAGGGTGCTCGCGCTCAACCCGGATCTCGTCGTGGCGTGGCGGCTCGAGGCCACGACCGCGGCGCTCGCCCGGCTCGAGAGCCTCGGACTGCCGGTGTTCTACAGCGAGCCGCGCCGGCTCGCGCAGATTCCGGACAGCATCGAGGCCCTGGGCCAGCTTGCCGGCACTAGCGATGTGGCCCACACCGTAGCCGGTTCACTGAGGTCGCAGTTGGAGGCTCTAAAAGCGAAATACGGATCAAAACGCGCGGTCAGCGTGTTCTACCAGATCTCCGAGCGGCCGCTCATGACGCTCGGCGGCCGCCAGTTCGTGTCCGACGCGATCGAGCTCTGCGGCGGGCACAACGTGTTCGCCGATTCGCCGGTCATGGCGCCTCAGGTGAACATCGAAGCGGTGCTCGCGGCCGACCCGGAAGCGATCATCACCGCGAGCGCCCAGCCGTCGGATCGCTCCTGGCAGGCGCTCTGGCGGCGCTTTCCGGCGATGCGCGCGGTGCGCGCCGGCAACCTCTACGCGGTGCCGATGAACGAGATGCACCGCCACGGGCCGCGCGCGATCGGCGCCACGGCGCTCCTGTGCAGCTACATCGACGAGGCGCGGCTCAGGGCTGCCAGCCCACGCTGATAAAAAACCCGCGGGGCGCGGTATTGAAACCATGGACGACCTGATAGTCCTCGTCCAACGCGTTCTCCAGCCGCGCCGCGACATAGAGGTGCTTGTTGTATTCGAACCGGGCGAGCAGGTTCACCACCGTATAGGAGGCGAGCTCCGTCCGCTCGAAGGTCGCGATATCGACGTCGGGACGCGGTCCTGAGGCGAGCAGCTCCCCGCCGAGGCGCCAGCGGCCGAAGTTGCGGAACGCGGCGATCGAGCCGAACGCCTTCGCACGCCGGATGGCGGCGCGTTCGACATCGTCGGGCTCCTGCTCGACTGCATCCTGCAAGGTGAGCGCGGCGCGCAGGTCGATCCCGGCGATCCGGCCGCTGTAGGAGGTTTCGACGCCGCTCACCTTCGCCTTGCGGATGTTCTGCGCGGTGAAGGTGACGTTGTCGAAGGTGATCGCGTCCTGGTAGTCGGTGTGGAAGCCCACCATGCGCACGCGGTTCGCACCGCTCGCCCACTGCACCCCGAGCTCGTCGGTGCGCGTGCGCTCCGGACGCAGCTGCGGGTTGCCGCCGAAGCCGAACAGATCCTGGAAGGTCGGCGCGCGAAACGCGGTGCTCGTGCTCGCGGTCAACCTCCAGGCCTGGCTGAGATCGAAGCCGTACCCGAGGAAATACGTGTCCGCGTTGCCGAAGTCCGAGTACTTGTCGTTGCGCACGTTCGCCTGGAGCGAGTGCGCGCCGAGCCTGCCGAGATAGCCCAGCCGCACGCTGTCGGCGTCGCGCTTCTTCGATCCGAAGGTCGAGTTGTCCATCTCCTGCTCGAGGCGCTCCAGGGAAAGCGACACGCCGTGCGCCGGCGCCAGGCTCACGTCGTTGTTCCAGATGAGCTGGCGGCTGCGCGTATTCGACAGGAAGGCGAAAGCGCCGTTGAGAAAATCGGTGCGGTAGTCGGTTCCTTCGGCCGCGGTGATGCGGCTTTTCCAGCGCTCGAAGAACCGGGCGTCCCAGTAGAGCTGCGTCATGCCGAGGTCCTGGTCCGCCGTCTGGACCGAAGTCGGGCCGGTGAAGCTGTCGTCGTAATCGATCTTGGCGCGCGTGCGCAGCACGCGTACGCCGAGCTCGTGATCCGCGCCGAGGCGCTGCGCGAGGCTCGCCGAGACGCTTTGGTTGCGATAGCCGTCGTCGTCCGGATTGGCGAGCGGCGCGAAGCGCGGATCGATCGCCGAAAAGCCGCGCGTATCGAGGCGCAGCGCGGAAACATTGAAGCGGGTCGAGCCGCTCATTTCGCCCAGCTCGCCGCCATAACCTGCAACCAGCTTGGTGGTGTCGCGGCTTCCGGCCGTGACTTCGCCGTACGGCGCGGGCGCTCCGGAGCCGCGGCGGGTAAAAACCTGCACCACGCCGCCGATGGCGCCCGAGCCGTAGAGGCTCGACACGTTGCCGCGCGCGATCTCGATGCGCTCGATGTCGTCGAGCATCAGGTGCTGGATCGCGGTGGTGCCGAAGCCCGCATCCTCGAGGCGCACGCCGTCGACCAGGACGAGCGTTTGCGCGCTGCGCCCGCCGCGGGCGAAGAGGCTGGCGTTGCCGCCGAGCCCGCCGCTCTGTGAAACCTCGAGGCCCGCTTCGCGCCGCAGCAGCGTGGGCAGGTCCGCCGCCTGCGAATCGCGGATGTCCCTGCGTGTGATGACGGTGGTGTGCGGAATGGCGTCGCGGATGCGCTGTTCGGTGCGCGAAGCGGTGACCACGACGGCGTCGTCATCGCTCTGGGCAAAAGCAAGCGAGCAGAAGGCGAGCAGCGGCGCCGCGCGCCTGAGGCAACGTGCGAACATTGGGCGATCTCCCCTTTTCCCGGCGCGCGTCCCCGCATGCCGGCAAAACGTCACGCAGCCGCGCGCGTTCCATGCGCGGCTGACCTGTCGGCCGGTATCCGGGCTGGCGCGTTCTCCGCATCGCCTTCCCGTGGAGGAATCCACAGTGGCCGTTGATGCAGCTTCACGCGCTTACCGTTGCGGGGGCAGCTCAGGTTGCCGAGAGCGCGTCGACTGCGGCTCAAGGTCCCTGCTTCCCGTTTAACCCGCCCGGCTTGAAGCGCCGGAGGGGCACCGACTTGGCGGCTCGATTATAGGAGGGCGGTCATCCGCCGCAAGATCATGCAACACATGCAGAACGTGGCGTTACTGCTTGACGCATCATGAATTTTGTCCGATATTGCGGGCCGTGGAAGCGGAGTTCAATTCGCTGGAAGAAAAAATCGCGCAGTTCGTCTCGCTGTGCGAGCGGCTGCGCGCGGAGAACAACGACCTGCGGCAGCAGCTTGCCGCAGCGCGCAGCGATGCGAAGCGTCTGCACGACAAGATCGACAGCGCGTCGACGCGGCTCGAAGGCCTGCTCGCGCGCCTGCCGGGCTGAGAATGACCGAAGGCCCGGACACCATCGAGGTGAGCCTGCTTGGCCGCACCTACCGCGTGGCGTGCGAGGAAGGCGAGCGCGAATCGCTGCTGCAGGCCGTCGCCTATCTCGACTCCAAGATGAACGAAATCCGAAAAGCCGGCAAAGTGATGGGCGCCGAGCGCATTGCGGTGATGGCGGCGCTCAACGTGGCGCACGAATTGCTAAGCGTTCGCCTGGGCGCGGGCTTCGATGTCGGCAAGGCAAAACGCCGTATCAGCGCGATCGAGTCGAAGATCGACGCGGCGATTGCAAAGCAGGAGGACTTGTTTTAAAAAGGTCCTGTTCCCTGCGGTGAGCGACCGGGCTTAATTTTTCCGAACCGATAGCTTCCTTAGGTTGCGGACCTCGTTTGTCACTGTTGTGATCGTCCCCCGCCTTGGGCGGGCCGGACGAACCTGATGTGACCGGAAAGCGACCGCCCTGTTTAGCCAGGGTTCGGGAGCCAAGTCCACCGCCACAGCGGGGAACCTTTCCTTCCTGCATAAATGGGGTCAGATCAACATTTCCGCGTCCGGCTGTGATATCAGCTAGGTCGGTTTGGAAATGTTGATCTGACCCCATTTATGAAGTACTGGCTGATGAAGAGCGAGCCCGACGAGTGCTCGATCGACGACGTGCTCGCGGCGCCCGGCCGCACCACGCCCTGGAGCGGCGTACGCAACTACCAGGCGCGCAACTTCATGCTGAAGGACATGAGCGTCGGCGACGGGGTGCTCTTCTACCATTCGAGCTGCCCCGAGCCGGGCATCGCCGGGCTCGCCGAAGTGGCCTCGGCCGCGTACCCGGACAAATCGCAGTTCGATCCGAAGAGCGACTACTATGATCCGGCGTCGAAGCGCGAAGCGCCGCGCTGGTTCCACGTCGACGTCCGGGCGTTGAAGAAAATCCGGCTCATCCCGCTGGAACAGATGCGAAAGCAGAAGCAGTTGAAGAACATGGTCACGCTGCGGCCCGGAAACCGTCTGTCGATCACGCCGGTCAGCGAAGCGGAATGGAAGCACATCACCACGCGGCTTCTTTGAAGAACGACACGTTCCTGCGCGCGCTTGCGCGCCAGCCGACCGACTACACGCCGACCTGGCTCATGCGGCAGGCCGGCCGCTACCTGCCCGAGTACAACGCGACGCGCGCGCGAGCCGGCAGCTTTCTCGAGCTGGCGCGCACGCCGGAGCTTTGCGCCGAGGTGGCGCTGCAGCCGCTCGAGCGCTTTCCGCTCGACGCCGCGATCGTGTTCTCCGACATCCTGACGATCCCCGACGCGATGGGTCTCGGCCTTTCGTTCGGCGAAGGCGAGGGCCCGCGCTTCCGGGAACCGGTACGGGACGAGGCCGCGGTCCGCAAGCTCGCGCCGCCGGACCCTTCCGCGGAGCTGCGCTATGTCCTCGAAGCAGTGCGCGCGACCCGCCAGGCGCTCGCCGGGCGCGTGCCGCTCATCGGCTTCTCCGGCAGCCCGTTCACGCTCGCCTGCTATATGGTCGAAGGCAGCGGCAGCGACGACTGGCGCATTCTCAAGACGATGCTGCATGCCCGCCCTGACCTGCTCCACCGCATTCTGGAAGTGAACGCCCGCGCGGTAAGCGATTACCTGAACGCCCAGATCGACGCCGGCGCCCAGGCGGTCATGCTGTTCGACACCTGGGGCGGCACGCTCGCGCACGACGACTATGAGTCGTTTTCGCTCGCCTATTCACGCCGAGT
>JBJMWH010000187.1:0-7023 GCA_045810245.1 Burkholderiales bacterium
CGAGCTCAAGAAGCGCGGCATCAAGACGCTCGCGCAGTCGCCCGACGCATCGAAGCGCTTTTACGCCGGCGCGCGTTCGGCAAGCCTCGCGCGCATGAAGGAGCGCATGGAGAAGGCGGGTGGCCTCGAAAACTACGATCGGATCGTCCAGCTCTTCACGCCTTTCTAGCGTGAAATCGGGGTCAGACCCCAACCAAGAAGAATCGTGAACCGGGGTCTGACCCCGATTTCACGGGTCTACGACGCCCTGCTGTACGGCATGGCGTGGTGTGCCGCCGCGCTGATCGTCGCGATGATGGTGGTCATCACCCTCGACGTCGTCGTGCGCAACCTCGGCTACCAGAGCTCGGCGCACTTCTTCACCTTCACCGAGTACGCGCTGCTCGTCGTTCCCTGCCTCGGCGCGCCCTGGCTGGTGCGCGAGAAGGGCCACATCTACGTCGAGATCCTGCACATGCACCTGGGCCCGCGCGCCCGCCGCTACTTCAGCACCGGCATCGCGCTCGCCTGCATCGCGGTGTGCCTGGTCATCGCGTGGTACGGGTTCGAAGTGACGGCGACCGACTGGCGCCAGGCCGAGAAGGACGTGCGCTCGCTGGACATGCCGCGCTGGCTGGTGGTGGGCTGGATCCCGCTGTCGTTCCTCATGATGGCGATCGAGTTCGCGCGCTTCCTGTGGCGGCGCGAAGAGTTCCTCGCACCGCTTTCCCAGCAGATCGGCGGCGGCTGACGCGCGATGGCCTGGTACTGGGTCGCCCTGATCCTGTTCGGCTCGGCCCTGGGCCTCATCCTGCTCGGCATTCCGGTCGCGATCGGCTTCTTCATCACCAACGTGATCGCCGCGGTGATGTTCATGGGCGGCGGAGCCGGAATCCAGCAGATCATCAACAACGGCTTCGGCGCGATGACCAACTTCGCGCTGGTGCCGATTCCGATGTTCCTGCTGATGGGCGAGCTCTTCTATCACACGGGACTCGCCACGCGCTGCTTCAATGCCGCCGACAAGCTGCTCGGGAACATTCGCGGGCGGCTCGCCTACGTGACGCTGATCGGCGGCACCGCCTATGCAGGGCCGGCCGGCTCGTCCATGGGCGCGTGCGCGCTGCTCGGCAGGCTGATGGTCCCGGAGATGATGAAGCGCGGCTACAGCAAATACCTGTCGCTCGGACCGATCATGGGCGTCGGCGGGCTCGCGGTGATCATCCCGCCCTCGGCGCTTACCGTGCTGCTCGCCACCCTGGGAAGAACCGACGTCGGCGACCTGCTGGTCGCGGGCGTGATCCCCGGGCTGGTGCTCGCGCTCATGTACGGCGTACTCATCTGGGGCTGGACGGTGGTAGCCCCGGATGCCGCACCGCCCTACGCCAGGGATCCGGTCAGCCGGCGCGAGAAGCTGCGCCTTTTCTTCGTCGACGTGCTGCCGATGATCGTGATCATCGTGTTCTCGGTCCTCATCATGATCACCGGCTGGTCGACGCCGACCGAGGCCGCCGCCCTGGGCGCGGTCTCGGTCATCGCGCTCGCGGCCTGCTACGGCGACCTGACCTGGCAGGCATTCGTGAAGTCGATGGATGGCACCCTTCGGGTCACGGTGATGGCGTTCCTGGTGATCCTGGGCTCGGCGACCTTTGCGCAGGTGCTCGCCTTCACCGGCGCCTCGAGCGGCCTCATGAACTGGGCGATCGGCTTCGAGGTCACCCGCCTCGGCATGCTGCTCGTCATGATCGGCGTCATCATCTTTCTGGGCAGCTTCATGGATCCGCTGTCGAAGATGCTGCTTACGGCGCCGATCTTCTTCCCCCTGGCGAAGACCCTGGGGTTCGACCTGACGTGGTTCGGCCTCATCATGCTGCTCGCGCTCGAGATCGGCTACACCACGCCGCCCTTCGGCCTGCTGCTTTTCGTGATGAAGGGGGTATCGCCCCCCGGCACCACCATGCGCGACATCTATTTGGCCGGAATGCCCTTCATCGCCTGCGTGTTCGCGCTTATCGCGATGGTCATCGTGTTCCCGCCGCTGGCGACCTGGCTGCCCGCCATCAGCCATTAAGGACGAGTATGATTTCCAGCATTCCCAGAGGAGGAGCTGCATGGCCACATTCCGGATGACCGTCGACGGCAAGCGCGTTTCGGTGAACGCCGAGCCCGAGATGCCGCTGCTCTACGCGCTGCGCAACGATCTCGGCCTCAACAACCCGCACTTCGGCTGCGGCCTGGCGCAATGCGGAGCCTGCACCGTACACCTCGACGGCGAGCCGGTGCGCTCGTGCGTGCTGCCGGTGTCGGCGGCGAGCGGCAAGCGCGTCACCACCCTCAAGGGTCTGGGCACGCCCAAGAAGCCTCACCCATTGCAGGCCGCCTACGTCGAGGAGCAAGTGCCGCAATGCGGCTACTGCATCAACGGCTGGATCATGACCGCCGCCTCGGTCCTGAAGAAGAACCCAAAGGCGACCGACGCCGAGCTGCGCGATGCGCTCGCCGGCCTCAAGTGCCGTTGCGGTACCCACGTATCCATCCTGCGTGCCATCAAGCGCGCGCAGCAGAGCATGGCCTGAGGGAAAAAATCATGAATGCACCGATTTCCCGCCGAGAGTTCCTGCAAGCGTCCGGGGCGCTTGTGGTTTCAGTTCTTGTTCCTTTTGAAGAAGCTGCCGCGCAGGGGGTGTCTGCCGCGAGGCACAACCTGGTCCCGGGCGAGCTCGATTCCTGGATCGCGGTGCTGCCCAGCGGTCGCGTGCAGGCGTTCTTCGGCAAGATGGACATGGGGCAGAGCCTGGAGCCGGCGATCGCCCAGATCGTGGCGGACGAGCTCGACGTGGCGTTCGAGCGGGTGGACGTACTGATGGGCGACACCGGCACCTCCTGCAACCAGGGCGGGGCTTCCGGCAGCACCGGGATCTCGCAGGGCGCGCGGCCTTTGCGCAACGCGGCCGCGGAAGCGCGCCGCCTCCTCGTCCAGGAGGGGTCGAAGCGGCTCGGCGTGCCGGAGTCGGAGCTCGCGGTCGCCGACGGCGCGGTTTCGGGCGGGGGCAAGTCGGTCTCGTACGCGCAGTTGATCGGCGGCAAGCGCTTCAACCACCAGGTCGAGTGGAACAAGCAGACCGGCAACGCCATGAACATCAAGGTGGAGGCGAAGCCGAAGGCGCCCGGCGCCTACAAGGTGGTGGGCAAGTCCTTTGCCCGGCGCGACGTCGCCTGGAAGGTCTACGGCACCGGTGACTACGTCACCGACATGCGCCTGCCCGGGATGCTGCACGCGCGCGTGATCCGGCCGCCGCGCGCCGCGTGCAAGGTGCGTGGGGTGGACGAGGCGTCGGTGAAAGGCATTCCCAACGTGCGCGTGTTCCGCGAGCGCGATTTCGTCGCGGTGCTCGCGCCGCGCGAATGGGACGCGGTGCGCGCGGCGCAGGCGTTGAAGGTCGACTGGCAGGGGCCCGAAGGCGCGTTCCCGGAGATGACCAAGCTGCACGATCACATCCGCAACGCCAAGGCGGTGAAGCGCGAGGAACCGGTCAAGGTGGGCGACGTGGCCGCGGCCTTCAAGCAGCCGGGCCTGCGCATCGTCGAGGCGGAATACGAGTGGCCGTTCCAGTCGCACGCCTGCATGGGGCCGGCTTGCGCCCTGGCGGAAGTGAAAGGCGACTCGTGCACGGTGTGGTCGGGCTCGCAAAAGCCGCACTTCGTGCGCGACGGCGTCGCGGCGCTCCTCGGCATGCCGCAGGAGAAGGTGCGCACCATCTGGGTCACCGGTCCCGGCTCCTACGGGCGCAACGACGCCGGAGATGCCGCGCTCGAGGCGGCGTACCTCGCCAAGGCGGTTGGAAAACCGGTGCGCGTGCAGGGCATGCGCGCCGACGGCACCGCGTGGGATCCGAAAGGCCCGGCGAGCCTGCACCGCGCGCGCGCGGCGCTCGATGCTTCCGGCCGCGTGGTGGCCTACGAATTCGTTGCCAAAGGCTTCTCGAGGCAGCACATCGCCACCAACGAGTCGAAGCCCGCCGACAGCCTGATCGGGCAGGCGCTGGGCCTCGAGGCGAAGCCGACCTGGATCTTCGGCGAGCCCGTCGAGTCGTACGTGTTCGACAACAAGCTCCTCGCGTGGGAGACGATCGCGCCGCTCGTCGACAACTGCTCGCCGCTTCGCACCTCGCACCTGCGCGATCCGGTCGGGCCGGAGCTGCATTTCGCATCGGAATCGTTCATGGACGAGCTCGCCGCCGCGGCGGGTGAGGATCCGGTGGCATTCCGCCTCAAGTACCTCAGCAACCCGCGCCACGCCGCAGTGGTCAAGGCCGTCGCCGAAAAGGCGAACTGGAAGCCGCGCTCAACGCCGTCCAAGGACGGTAAGGGCCGCGGGCTTTCGTTCGCCGAGCGAAACGGCACCTCCGTGGCGGCGATCGCCGAGGTGGAGGTCGATCGCGCGACCGGACGCGTGTGGGCGCGGCGCTTCTTTATCGCGCACGATTGCGGCCTCATCATCAACCCGACGGGACTGCGCCAGACCATCGAGGGCAACGTGGTGCAGGGCACTTCGCGCACGCTCCTCGAGGAAGTGCGCTTCGATCGCGATTCCGTGAAGAGCGTCGACTGGGCGAGCTATCCGATCCTCGAGATGCCCGACGCGCCCGAGTCGATCGAGATCGTGCTCATCGACCGTCCCGAGGTCGCGCCGAGCGGTGCCGGCGAGCCCTCGATCCGGGTGATCCCGTCGGCGCTTGCAAACGCGGTGTTCGACGCGACGGGCGTGCGCATGCGCAAGGCGCCGCTCAGTCCGGAGCGCGTGAAGGCCGCGCTCGGCGCGACGTAAAAAAAAGCGGCGCCCGGCCTTTCGGCGGGGCGCCGCTCGAAAAATCCGTCCGGCTAGGGCTTAGTACTCGAAAACCTGGCCGCGCGGGGCGCTGTCCGGAATGTTCGCGCCCGAGTACCAGTAGCGCACCTCGACCTGGGCGGCGTTCGCGGTCGCGACCATCGCCACTTGTTCGACCGATTCCTTGCAGCCCGTCACCGCTACGAGCATCACCAGCGCCATCGCTTTGAGCAGTTTCATTTTCGAGCTCCCTGTGTTTGGTTGGGGTTTAAACACGGTGCTCATGCTGTCAGTGCGCGCTCCTGCGTACAAGCGACTTCACAGGTCTTAACCGGGCCGCGCTGTCATGAAGGTTCAGCGCTGCGCAGTATGTCCGGCCCGCGCGCGCAGCGCGTGAAAAAAAACCGGATTCAACACTGCTTGCGTTGTGCTGACGAACGCTTGCCCATTCGCGCGCGGCGAGCATGTAGTGTGGCGCCGCCATTTCATGAAATCACCAGCCAAGGGAGGCGTCATGAAAACGCAATGGCCGTACGCACCAATGAACCACGGGGACGAGCGCCGCGATACCGGATCGATCGAGGAGCACAGGCGCATGCGCACGCGCTATCAGCCGGCGGAGCGCCATGAGACGTTGCCGGCGGCGGGTGAGACGACTGTCACGCTTACGCGCGCGGAGCTGCAGGGCTGAGCGCCGCGATGCGTGCAATAGTTCACATCGCTGGCGTGCACGCGCTTGCGACTTCACTTGAAGTGAATCGCGAAACTGGATGGCGCGATAACAAACTTTGTCGCCGCACGCGTGACATTTGTTCTTGCCTCCACTTCGTAGGTGGGTATCCTGCCACTTCAAATAAACGCACTAACGGCCTGATCCGCAATAACAACGACACAGCCGGGTGCGGACATTGGGGGCGGTAGCAATGCCAGAGGCGAGCACGGGACCGATCAAGGTCCTGGTCATCGACGACAGCAATACGATCCGGCGCAGCGCGGAGATGTTTCTGCGCCAGGCCGGCTTCGAGGTCATCCTCGCGGAAGACGGATTCGATGCGCTCGCGAAGATCAGCGACCACCAGCCGCGGGTGATCTTCGTCGACATCATGATGCCGCGCCTCGACGGCTATCAGACTTGCGCGCTGATCAAGCAGCACCCGCAGCTCAAATCCACGCCGGTCATCATGCTGTCCTCGAAGGACGGCGTGTTCGACCGCGCGCGCGGCCGGCTCGCCGGCTCGGACCGCTATCTCACCAAGCCGTTCACGAAGGAAGGCCTGATCCAGGCCGTGCAGGAAACGATCAACCTCATTCCCCTCCCCAGTTGAAAGGCCATGCCATGACGATCAAGACGATTCTCGTAGTAGACGACTCGCCGACGGACCGCCAGCACCTCACCGACGTGCTGACCAAGGCCGGCTACAAGGTCACCGGCGCCGCGACCGCCGAAGAGGCGCTCGCCAAGGTCAAGCAGGCAAAGCCCGACCTCGTCCTGATGGACGTGGTGATGCCCGGCCAGAACGGCTTCCAGGCGACGCGCGCGCTGTCGACCGACGAAGCGACCAAGCACATCCCCATCATCATCTGCAGCACCAAGGGACAGGAGACCGACAAGGTCTGGGGAATGCGCCAGGGCGCGAAGGACTACGTGGTGAAGCCGGTGAAGCCGGCCGAGCTGCTCGCGAAGATTTCGGCGCTCGGCTAATGGCTGCCCGCACCTCCCTCCGCGATTACCAGCGCGACCTCTCGGAGCGCCTGCAGACCGCCAAGGGCGCCGCCAACGCGTCGCTGCTGGGTGTGCAGGTGGACGACGAGGCGTGGCTGGTCGACCTCAGGGAGGCGGGCGAGGTGATCCCCGTGCCGCCGATCACGCCGCTGCCGCTGACGCGCCCCTGGTTCAAGGGGCTCACCAACATCCGCGGCAACCTCTACAGCGTGATCGATTTTCCGGCCCTGCTGCAGAAGCGGCCGGTGGCGGCGGGCGACCAGGCGCGGCTGCTGCTCCTGGGCGAGCGCTTCCGGCTCGGCGCGGCGCTGCTCATCGACCGATCGCTCGGCCTGCGCAACCCGGCGCAGCTCGAGAAGAGGCAGGGGAAGCTGCCCCAGTGGGTCCGCGCGCAGTACACGGACGCGGAGGGGCGGGTTTGGAAGGAGCTCGACCTGGTGCAGCTCGCGCAGCACCCGGACTTTCTTGGAGTGGGGACCTAGACATGAAAAAG
>JBJMWH010000188.1:0-12208 GCA_045810245.1 Burkholderiales bacterium
CTCGACGATCGCCACCTGGCCGCTCTTGTGCACCGAGAGGAAATGGTGCTTCTGGCGCGCCGCGAGCAGGGCGTCGACCGCGATCTTCACGTTGCCGTCGGTGCCGTTCTTGAAGCCCACCGGCGCCGACAGGCCCGAGGCGAGCTCGCGGTGCACCTGGCTCTCGGTCGTGCGCGCGCCGATCGCACCCCAGGACACGAGGTCGCCGATGTACTGCGGCGAGATCACGTCGAGGAACTCGCAGCCCGCCGGCACGCCGGTGTGGTTGATGCGCACCAGGAGGTCGCGCGCGATGCGCAGCCCCTCGTTGATGCGGAAGCTGCCGTTGAGATAGGGGTCGTTGATGAGCCCTTTCCAGCCCACCGTGGTGCGCGGCTTCTCGAAGTACACGCGCATCAGGATCTCGAGATCGTCCTGATGCTTCTTTCTTTCCTGGGACAGCTTCTCGGCATAGGCGATCGCGGCGGCCGGGTCGTGGATCGAGCAGGGACCGATCACCACGAGCAGCCGGTCGGAGCGGCCGTGCAGGATGTCGCGCAGCCGCCGGCGCGTGTCGGTGACGAGCGCCTCGACCGGCGTACCCTGGATCGGGAAGAAGCGGATCAGGTGCTCAGGCGGCGGCAGCGGAACGATGTTGTCGATGCGCTCGTCGTCGGTGAGCGAGGTCCGGTCGACGGGGACGGTGGGGTTATAAGTCTCGGCGGAGCGCGTCATGGTTCACCTTGGCAAAAAAAAACCGCCAGGCTTTCGGCTGGCGGTTTCTGGGATTCGGTTCGGTTCGAGCTTAGCCGGTCCCTTCCGCCAGCAGGCAGGGAGCATAAAAAAAGCCGAAAAACTCGAACGGAAAATGCGAGGACCGGTGCGTCATCGCAGCCATTGAACCACAAGTCCTACTTGGGCCACAACACCATCTGGGTGCAGCGGAACAGCGCGAGCCTCGTTTCGGTGCCTTCGAGCATTACCTCGGCATCCCACACCTGCGTGGTGCGCCCGAGGTGGACCGGCGTGGCGAGGCATGCGATCGCGCCCTCTCGCGCCGTGCCGAGGAAGTTCGCCTTCAGCTCCAGGGTGGTGAAGCCGATCGCTCCCTGCGGCAGGTGAGCGACGCAGCCGTAGCCGCAGCTGGTGTCGGCCAGCGCGACGACCGAGGCGGCGTGCAAAAAGCCGTTCGGCGCCATGATTTCGAGGCGTACCGTCATCCGGCTGCGCACCGTCCCCGGACCCACTTCGAGAATTTCGACACCCGCCAGACCGGGCAAATGTCCTGCGCTTCGGCGGTTGAAGTACTCGGCGGTCATCTCAGGACGCCAGGGAGGCGTTTTAGTAGTCATGTCGGCGCAAGGAAAATTAGCAGTCAAAGGCGTACTTTGCCGGGCGCGGGGTTTGCTTGGTACGAGGCGTCATGCTAGCGTTAATCACCGGCGATAAAAACGGAAGGTAGGCGACAAATGTCGGCAAGCGTGTCTATTCCGATCGCAGGCTTCAAGGACGTCTACGACGTCGCGGGCGTCGAAAAAGCGCTGCACGAGCTTCCCGCCTCGGCCAACGAGGCGCTGCGCGCGGTGTACGAGAAGATGCTGCGCCTCGGCGGGCAGCGCTTCACGGTCAAGCCCTCGGCGCTCCCCGAGATGGATGCCCTGTTCGACGAGCTGCCGAACTTCACCGAGGTGCTCGAGGACATCCGCAAGCACCTCGCGCTGTGCATCGACTCCAACGATTCCGTCGAGGTGCCGCCGATGCTGCTCCTCGGCGAGCCCGGCATCGGCAAGACCCATTTCGCGCGCAAGGTGTCGCAGCTCCTCGGCACCGGCTTTGGCTTCGTGCCGATGAGCTCGCTGACCGCCGGCTGGGTGCTCTCGGGCGCCTCCTCGCAGTGGAAGAACGCCAAGCCCGGCAAGGTGTTCGACACGTTCGTGAACGGCGACTACGCCAACCCCGTGATCGTCGTGGACGAGATCGACAAGGCGAGCGCCGACGGCCAGTACGACCCGCTCGGCGCGCTCTACGAGCTGCTCGAGATCGAGACCGCGACGCGCTTCGTCGACGAGTTCGTCGAGCTGCCGATCGACGCCTCGGGTGCGGTATGGCTCGCCACCGCGAACGATGCCGGCCGCATTCCCGAGCCGCTCCTCAGCCGGCTCGCCGTGTACGAGATCGACGCGCCCGACGCCGAAGGCGCGGCGCGCATCGCGCGCACCATCTACGGCGAAATCCGTGGTTCCCACGACTGGGGGCGTCAGTTCCCGGAGGCGCTCTCGCCTTCGGTGCTGGAGAAGCTCGCGGCGCTGCCGCCGCGCGAGATGCGCCGCGCGATCCACACGGCGTTCGGCAATGCCAAGGTGGCCGGGCACAGCGAGGTCGGGCCCGACGACATCCAGGACCCGCGCGCGCGCAGGCAGAGGATCGGCTTCTAGAACGCTTTTAGAAATAGGCCAGCAAGCGCCCGCAGGCGATCACCGAGATCCAGATCGCGAGCGACACCGCCGCTGAAACCCGGGCCGAAGGCGGCGGCCCGAGCCTGCGCATCTCCCCGGAATCCCACACCTCCACGCTCGCGTAAACGATGGCGTGGAAGAGCGCCGCATTCAGGCCGGCGGCCATGATGAAGCACATCTTCACTACGAATACCGGGCTCGAGATGAAGTCCGAGGCGTGCGCGGTGAACATCATGAGCCCGCTCGGCACGATGAGGAGGAACGCCGCGGCGGTCCACGGCAGGACGTGCCGGGCGAGCGCCTTGACCGAAATCCCCCTGGAAACGCCAAGCAGCCTCAGGTCAAGAATCGCGATCGAGCCGAAGAGGAGGCCGATGCCGACGATGTGCACGATTTCGACCGCCGGGTAGAGCCACAGCCACTGCCGCATCGCCTGCCCGAGGCCCGACGCCTCGAGCGCGGAGATGGGTGTCATCTCAGCTCTACGGTCTTGCCGTTCACCGTGATGCGCTCGGCCCGCATTTCTTGTGGCTTGTCGCGGTTCGGATAGCCCTCGACCGTCGCGGTCGCGCCCGGCTTGAGCGCGCTTTTTTCAAGGCCCCGGTGCTCCATGCGCGAAGGCGGCGCGAGCACCACGTTCCAGGTCTTGCCTGCAGTGGCGCCTTCTCCTTTGGTCTCGAGGCGTACGTGGCCGTGCGGATGCTCGTAGCCGGATTGCAGGATCCTGCCCGTGAGCTTGAGCGCTTTCGAAGCGTCGTACTCGCTCCAGCCGTGGTGTGCCAACAGCGTTGCCGGAGCGGCGAGGATCGCCGCAAAAAAGATCCGCTTCATACCCGTTCCTCTACCCAGGTCCTCACCGACTGCAGCGCGTCGGGCAGCTTCGCCGGCTCGGTGCCGCCCGCCTGCGCCATGTCCGGGCGCCCGCCGCCTTTGCCGCCGACCTGCTGGGCGACGAAGTTCACCAGGTCTCCGGCCTTCATCTTCGAGGTCAGGTCTGAGGTCACCCCGGCGATGAGCGATACCTTGCCGTCGTTCACCGCGCCGAGGACGATCGCCGCCGACTTCAGCCGGTCTTTCAGCTTGTCCATGGTGTCGCGCAATGTCTTGGGGTCCGCGCCGTCGAGCGTCACGGCCAGCACTTTCGCCCCTTTGACATCCACTGCCTGCAACGCGAGGTCCTGCCCCTGTCCGAGGGCAAGCTTCGAGCGGGCGCGAGCGAGCTCCTTCTCCAGGGCTTTCTTCTCCTCGAGCAGATCCTTGATGGCCTTCTGGATCATCCCCGGGCCCGGCTGGGCGCGCAGCTCGCGCGCCACCTCGCGCAGCTCGTGCAGCTGGCCGTTCATCATGGCGAGCGCCGTCGCGCCGGTGGTCGCTTCCACGCGCCGGATACCCGCGGCCACCCCGCCTTCCGCGTAGAGCTTGAACACGCCGATGTCGCCGGTGCGCGCGACGTGGGTTCCGCCGCAGAACTCGCGCGAGCTTCCGATGTCGAGCACCCGCACCTCGTCGCCGTACTTTTCGCCGAACAGCATCGTCGCGCCCGACTTCTTCGCCTCTTCGATCGGCATGACCTGCGCCCGGGTAGGCGTGTTCTGCATGATCTCGGCGTTCACGCGCGCCTCGACCTCGCGGATCTCCTGCTCGCTCACCGGCTTGTTGTGCGAAAAATCGAAGCGTGTCTTCTCGGCATCGACCAGCGAGCCCCTCTGCTGGACGTGCGGACCTAGCACCTCGCGCAGGGCCTTGTGCATGAGGTGCGTCACCGAATGGTTGCGCATGGTGCTCGTGCGCAGGGCCAGGTCGACGCGCGCCTCGACCTCGTCGCCCGGCTTGAGCGCGCCGGTCTTCAGCGTCCCTTGGTGCCCGTACACGTCCGCCTGGATCTTCTGCGTATCGGCCACCTCGAAGGTGCCGGCCGAGCCGACCAGCTCGCCCCGGTCGCCGACCTGGCCGCCGGCCTCGGCATAGAAAGGCGTGCGGTCGAGCACCACGGTGCCGCTGTCGCCGCTCTTCAGCGCCTGAACCTGTGCGCCCTCGCGATAGAGGGCGACGATCCTCGCCGGAAGCGTCAGCGTGTCGTAGCCGTGGAATTCCGTCTTGCCGCCCGAGTACTCGAGCCCCGCGGCCGCGGAGAAGCGCGAGGCCGCGCGCGCCCGGTTGCGCTGCTCGTCCATCGCCGCCTCGAAGCCCGCCATGTCGATGCGCACGCCGCGCTCGCGGCCGATGTCGGCGGTGAGGTCCACCGGAAAGCCGTAGGTGTCGTAGAGCTTGAACACCGTATCGCCGTCGAGCAGCTTCTCGCCGGAGGCGAGGGCCGACTCGAGCACCACCATGCCGTTCTCGAGCGTCTCTGCGAAGCGCTCCTCCTCCTGCTTGAGCACTTCGGCGACCCGCACCTTGGCGTCCCTCAGCTCCGGATAGGCGTCGCCCATCGCGCGGTCGAGGTCCTCCACCAGGCGGTAGAAGAACGGCTGGTGCTGTCCCAGCTTGTAGCCGTGCCGGATCGCCCTTCGGATGATTCTCCTCAGGACATAACCGCGCCCCTCGTTTCCGGGAATGACCCCGTCGACGATGAGGAACGCGCAGGCCCGGATGTGGTCCGCGATTACGTTGAGCGACGGATTCTTGAGCTCCTTTGGTCCGGTTGAGCCGATTGTCTCCCTGTGGGCGGCGCGGATCAGGTCCTGGAAAAGATCGATCTCGTAGTTCGAGTGCTTGCCCTGCAGCACCGCGGCGATGCGCTCGAGGCCCATACCGGTGTCGACCGAGGGCTTGGGCAGCGGATGCATCCCACCCTGGTCATCCCGGTTGAACTGCATGAACACCAGGTTCCAGATCTCGATGTAGCGGTCTCCGTCGGCCTCCGGCGAGCCGGGCGGCCCGCCCTGGATGCCGGGACCGTGGTCGTAGAAGATCTCGCTGCATGGGCCGCACGGGCCGGTGTCGGCCATCTGCCAGAAGTTGTCCGACTGGTATTTCTGGCCGCCCGCCTTGTCGCCGATGCGAACCACGCGCTCCTTGGGCAGCCCGATCACCTTCGTCCAGAGGTCGTAAGCCTCGTCGTCGCTTTGATAGACCGTCGCCCACAGCCTTCGGCGGTCGAGCTTGTACACTTTGGTGAGCAGCTCCCAGGCGAACTGGATCGCGTCCTTCTTGAAGTAGTCGCCGAAGGAGAAGTTGCCCAGCATCTCGAAGAAGGTGTGATGGCGCGCGGTGTAACCGACGTTCTCGAGGTCGTTGTGCTTGCCGCCGGCGCGGACCGAGCGCTGCGAGGTCGTGGCGCGCACGTACGGACGCTTCTCCTTGCCGAGGAAGACGTCCTTGAACTGCACCATGCCCGAATTGACGAACAGCAGGGTTGGGTCGTTCGCCGGCACGAGCGGGCTCGAGGCCACGACGGCGTGCCCCTTGGAGCGGAAGTACTCGAGGAAACTCGCGCGGATCTCGCTTGATTTCATTGCAAGAATTCTACTGCAGGGCGCTTAGCCTTGCCCTGCTGCTGGTTTCCACGCCTTCGCTGGCGCAGGTCAGCGACGCGGCGCTCCAGAAGCGCGCGAACGCGATCCTCACGCTGATGGGCTTTTCGGTCGTGCCGGATGTCACCACCGGCGCGCTCGCTATCTCGGACCAGAGCGCGGGCAACCCCTATTTCCGCCAGAGCTCGATCAGCGGCGGCGGCAGGCCGAAGAAGGATGTCCCGGTCTATCTGGAGGGCACGCTGGCGTACGGCCGCTACGACCCCACTTTCGCGGTGGACGACGCCCAAGCCACGGTCTCGGTGAAGTGGGAGAGCCTGCTGGCGACGGGCGGCGTGGGCTGGGACTTCCCTGTCGCCCGGGAGCTCGTGCTGCGCCCGATCTTCAACTTCTCCCTCGGACGGGTCGAGAGCGAGGGCAGCGTCAGCGCCGCGCCGGCGCCGAGCAGCCGCGCCGCACTGGATTTTCTGGCCAGCGGACGGCTCAACGCTACCGGGGTCGGCGGCTCGCTGATGCTCGACTACGAGCGCTACCGGCCCGAGAACGAGGTGGACGTGGAGCTGCGCTACAGCAACATCCACCTGCAGAGCTTCGACAGCTCGCAGGCGGTGGAAGGGCATGCGAACGCGCAGACCTTGTCACTCTGGTCGCGCTACCGCGCGCCGACCGGCTTCACTGCTCTCGAACGGCCGGTGCGCTACGTGCTCGAGTACGCCTATACGAGCTTTCTCGCCGATTTGAGAGGCGTGCTCGGTTTCGACGATGTGCACTCGTTCGGGGCTGGCGTCGAGCTCGATTCCGGCAACCACGACGTTTACGTCACGCGCACGAGGCTCCTCGTGCGCTACAAGATCGGCAATAACGTGACCGGCTGGGCGCTCGGCCTCGCGGTGAGCTTCTAGCTATTTCTTGCCCTTCGCCAGGGTGACTACGGTCCCGCGCAGCGCAACGCCCGACATCACCGCGCCCGAGCCGCACAGGTACTCGCTTTCGCTCGCGACGTTCTCGTTCCGGTAGACGCTGTGGATGTTGATCACGGCATTGCCGCCCTCGCGCCTTGCCCGGTCCTGAAGCGCCGCGGCAGCGCTGATGAAAGCGATGTCGCAGGCTTCCTGGTCGCTCTTGTTGAAGCCGTTGGTCTTCTTGTTCGAGGTGTATTCGCCGATGCGCTTCTCGACCGCCGGGGTTTTCTGCTTGCCGAAGTAGAGCGCGATGTCGCTCTCGAGCTTCTCCTTGTACTGCTGGCTCTTGTCGAGCGCGGCCTTGATCGCGAACATGTGCTTGTCGTCGCGCGCCTCGGCCGGCGCCATTGCGCCCAAGGCGAGCAACGCGAATGTCACTGTCAGTTTAGTGCGCATCGATCCCTCTATTCTATGAGTCACAGAAAAACCCGGGGCAGCCGATCGG
The DNA here is from genome assembly GCA_045810245.1 of Burkholderiales bacterium. GTDB lineage: Bacteria > Pseudomonadota > Gammaproteobacteria > Burkholderiales > SG8-39 > SCGC-AG-212-J23. The sequence continues at coordinate 7,319 of JBJMWH010000188.1, forward strand.
CTACCCCGGGGAATCGCTGCTAGGCGTTGATCCGCCCGTATTTAAGCAGGCGCGCCCGAACCGCGCCCATCGTGCGCTCGTGCGCGGCGGCGAGCTCCTGCAGCGCGCGGCCGGCATCGAACGCGGCGAGGAGCTTGCGGTCTTCTTCCTCGCTCCAGGGCTCGCCGGTCTTCTGCGGCATCTGGCTCTTGCGCCGCTCGAAGCGCTCGATGCGCTCGAGAGCGCCCGCCGCCTCGTAGAGCGCCCTCACGACTTGCGGCCGTTGGTACGCGCTCTCGGGCGGGAACACCTCGCCGCTTTCCGGATCGACCCCGTTGGCGAGCGACCTCACTACCGTTAAGGCTTGTGCTGCGTCCATTGCGTTTCACTCCCCTCTACAGGCAATGCCTGTGCGGGAGTCAACGCGTCGGCCTGGGGACGGGTGGACACGGCTCGAAGAAAAGGACGCAGCGATAAGTCGAGGCTGCGCGCGTTATCGCGCACCTCGCTTTGCCGCCTCGCTTCCAGCGCGGCGTACAGCGCCACGTATTGCTGCGTGAGCTTGTGCCTGGGGTGCAGGTAGATCAGCGGCTTCGCGCTCTCATGCGACTCGCGTACCTTGACCGATGACGAGAGATACGGCTGCAGCACCGGCAGACCCTCGTCGATCAGGTCCTGCACCATTTTCTGCGGCAGGCGCGCGCGCGGCAGGAACTGGTTCACCACCACGCCTTCCACCGCCAGCCCGGCGTTGTGATCGGTGCGGATCTCGTTGATGTCCTCGAGCAGTCCGTAAAGCGCGCGGCGCGAGAAATTGTCGCAGTCGAACGGAATCAGGCAGCACTCGGCCGCGATCAGCGCCGAGCGGGTAAAGAAGTTGAGCGAGGGCGGCGGGTCGATGTAGATGAAGTCGTACTGCTTGTCGAGCTCAACCAGCGCCTCGCGCAGCTTGAAGATCTTGTAGCGCGCTTCGAGCTTGCCCTGCTGCTCGGCAAGCGCCGGGTGGGAGGGCAGCACGTCGAGCCGGTCGAAGCGCGTGCCGTGCACGAACTCGTCGGGCTTCTTCGGCTTCAGCGGGAAACCGAGCACCTGGTCGAAGAATCCGGCAAGCGTCGGATCGAGCTCGCGCCCGGACTTGCCGACCAGGTACTGCGTCGAATTGCCTTGTGGATCGAGATCCACCACGAGCACGCGCGCCCCGCCCGCGGCGCTCACCGCGGCCAGGTTGCAAGCGATCGTGGATTTGCCGACACCGCCTTTGTGATTGAACACCACCCGTCGCATGGCTCTTCTCCTTTTTTTGCCTGCGTCGCTGGGATGCACCTACCCGGCCATCATAACCCTCGCTGCGCGGGGCTGCAAAATCAGCATGTTCGTCGGCCGCCGACGACACACCCACGACACACCATATCTGGTCGATGGTTGCGCCAATCCACTAGATACAGGGCTATGCCGCCTCCTCGCGATCTAGAACCAAGCGTACGATGACGTCGCTGGAGAAGCCGCGGCCCTGCAGGAAGCGCGCGCGCTTCGCGCGCTCTTCTCGCGTCGCGGCGGGCGCTCGATATCTGCGATTCAGGATCTTGCGCGCGCGCTCGAGCTCGCCCTCGGCGCGAATTGACTCGACGATCTCGCCCGCAATGCCCTTGGCGCGCAGTTCGTGGCGGATCCTCGCCCGGCCGTACTTGCGCGCTAGCACACGCGCGCGCTCCTCCGCATAGCGCAGATCGGATTGGGATTTTTTCTCGGCCAGAAAATCCAGCACCTGCTCGAGCGCCAGCGCCGACTCGGCGTGCGGCGCCAGCTTGCGGGCGAGCTCGGCGCGCGAATGCTCCCGCCGCACGAGATGCCTGAGCGCCCGGGCCTTGAGCTCCGCGGGCGAGTCAGGCCGATGCGTCATTTCTCTGCGCGCTTGCGGGCAGACAGGTGCTCCACCTTCTTGTCCTCAGCCGACTCCGGCACCGCGACCGGGGCCAGCGCTGCCACGCCGGCCTTTTCGCGGATCTTGCCCTCGATCTCGCGCGCGAGCGCGGCGTTCTCCTTGAGGAAGTCGCGCGAATTGTCCTTGCCCTGCCCCAGCCGGTCGCCGTTGTAGATGTACCAGGCGCCGGATTTCTCGAGCACGCCGAGGTTGACGCCGATCTCCAGCACCTCGCCCTCGCGCGAGATGCCCTCGCCGTACAGGATGTCGAACTCCGCCTGCTTGAACGGCGGCGCCACCTTGTTCTTCACCACCTTGACGCGGGTCTCGGCGCCGATCACCTCGTCGCCCTTCTTGATCGAGCCGACGCGGCGGATGTCCATGCGCACGGAAGCATAGAACTTGAGGGCGTTGCCGCCGGTGGTGGTTTCCGGATTGCCGAACATGACCCCGATCTTCATGCGGATCTGGTTGATGAAGATCACCAGGGTGTTGGTGCGCTTGATGTTGGCGGTGAGCTTGCGCAGCGCCTGGCTCATGAGGCGCGCCTGCAGGCCCATCTGCGGCTCGCCCATCTCCCCCTCGATCTCGGCCTTCGGCGTGAGCGCGGCCACCGAGTCGATGACGATCACGTCGACCGCACCCGAGCGCACCAGCATGTCGGCGATCTCGAGCGCCTGCTCGCCGGTATCGGGCTGGGAAATCAGCAGGTCCGCGGTCTGGACGCCGAGCTTGCCGGCGTAGGTGACGTCGAGCGCGTTCTCGGCGTCGATGAAGGCGGCGGTGCCGCCGAGCTTCTGCACCTCGGCGATGACCTGCAGCGTGAGCGTGGTTTTGCCAGACGATTCAGGGCCGTAGATCTCGACCACGCGCCCCCGCGGCAGGCCGCCGACGCCGAGCGCGAGGTCCAGGCCGAGCGAGCCCGTGGAGACCACGTCGATGTCCTTGATCGCCTCGGCGTCCATCTTCATGATGGAGCCCTTGCCGTACTGCTTCTCGATCTGGGACAGCGCCGCCGCCAGGGCCTTCTGCTTGTTGTCATCCATTGCGGTACCTCTTTTTGGTAAGTCGGCATCAAACGGCAGCGCGTCTTGCGGACGCCCTGGGCCGGCACCGGATACTGTATAAACGTCCATGCAATTGTAATGGTTGACGATCGGCTGTCAACGCCCCGGCGCTAGAATCCGCTTTCCCCCTATCAGACAACAGCTTGGAGATTTCCCATGGCGAAGCTCGCGTTTCTTGGTCTCGGCGTGATGGGCTACCCGATGGCGGGCCACCTGCTGAAGAAAGGCGGCCACGACGTCACCGTCTACAACCGCACCGCCGCCAAGGCGCAGCAATGGGCCAAGGAATACGGCGGCAAGCCCGCGCCGACCCCGCGCGAAGCGGCCAGGGACTGCGATTTCGTCATGATGTGCGTCGGCAACGACGACGACGTGCGCTCGGTCGTTTATGGCGAGAACGGCGCCCTCACGGGCATGAAGAAGGGCGCCATCCTCGTGGACCACACTACCGCCTCGGCCAGCCTCGCGAAGGAGCTCTACGAGGAGGCGAAGAAGCGTGGCCTGGGCTTCATCGACGCCCCGGTCTCGGGCGGCCAGGCCGGCGCGGTGAACGGCCAGCTCGGCATCATGTGCGGCGGCGAGTCGACAGTGTTCGAAAAGGCGAAACCCGTGATCGACGTCTACGCCAAGCTCGCCTCCCTCATCGGCGGCCCCGGCGCGGGCCAGCTCACCAAGATGGTGAACCAGATCTGCATCGTCGGTCTCGCCCAGGCGCTGGCCGAGGCGCTCGCATTCGCGAAGAAGAACAATCTCGATCTCGAGAAGGTGATCGCCGTCATCTCGAAGGGTGCGGCGCAGTCCTGGCAAATGGAAAACCGCTGGAAGCCGATGAGCGAGCTCAAGGCCGAAGGCTTCGGCTTCGCCATCGAGTGGATGCGCAAGGACATGGGCATCTGCTTCGCGCAGGCGAAGAGCAGCAACGCAAGCCTGCCGGTCGCGGCGCTGGTGGACCAGTTCTACGCCCGCCTCGAGGCGCGCGGCGGCAAGCGCTGGGACAGCACCGCGGCGCTGATCCAGCTGCTGCTAAAGGATTAATTGGGGTCAGATCAACTTTATTCGCAACGCATCAACCGTTTTGTCGGCTAGGCGTTGAGGGGGCATGGCTATCGGTGAAGCCGCCCGCGCATGGCAAGGCGACCACGTCTAGAGCTGCCCGGGGTTCCGCTGCACGTCATCCAGCGCGGGAACAACCGAAGCGCGTGCTTTGTCGGCGACGGTGACCGCCGTCTGTATCTTAGGTGTCTAAGGGAGGCAGCCCGGCGTCACACGTGCGCGGTTCATGCCTATGTATTGATGTCCAACCATGTCCACCTGCTTGTTACTCCATCGTCGATCGGTGCAGTTGCAGCGACGATGCAAGACGTCGGACGACGTTATGTAAGGCTCTTCAATCAGATTCACGGTCGGTCGGGCACCTTATGGGAAGGAAGATATAAGTCCAGTTTGATTGACTCGGAGCGCTATTTGCTGACATGCCATCGCTACATCGAACTGAATCCGGTGCGGGCCGGCTTGGTGAACCATCCATTGGAGTATGCGTGGTCAAGCCACGCGCACTATGCACTTGGCGCGACGAGTTCGCTCATAACCCGCCACGTGTTGTTTGATCAGCTGGCTGGCGGCCCCGACGGTTTCTCTGCCCAATTCCGCGACGAATTCAAACCGGAAGTGTTGGAACGCATCCGGACGAGCGCCAATCGCGGCTGGGCGCTAGGTTCAGAGGGTTTTCTAGATCAGATTGAAGTTCTGCTTGGCCGCAGCGCCCGTCCGCCGAAACGGGGCCGCCCATTCAAAAGTAAGGATCGCGAGGACGCGCCACAGCCTGAAATGTTGATCTGACCCCATTTATTTAGTAGACGATTTCGACCGGCGGTATTGCTGCCATACGAGCCAGGCGCCCCACGCGAGGGCGGCGACCATCAT
>JBJMWH010000189.1:0-19872 GCA_045810245.1 Burkholderiales bacterium
AAAATCGGGGCCGCGCGGGCCCCGATGCGATGGCGACGTCTTCTTGCTTACGGGTTGAGGATGCGAAGCTCGAGCGCCTTGCCGATCGCCTGCGTGCGGTTCACGACGTTCAGCTTGCGCAGGATCTTCTGCACGTGGTTCTTCACCGTGAGCGGGCTGATCTTCAGGATCGCGCCGATCTCGAAGTTGCTCTTGCCTACGTAGATCCACTTCAGGATGTCCAGCTCGCGCACCGTGAGCACGCTCTGGCCCGAGGCCTTGTCCGGCGCGCTGCCGCCGTCGGCGTGGCGCTGCAGCTGCGTGCGCACCCACGCCGCGTAGAGCGCCGGGGTGAGGAGCTGCGTGAGATAGGCCTGGCGCGTGCCGGCCGAGCCCGGACGGCAGGCGAAGGTGAAGAGGCAGGTCGCGCGGCCCTCGGAGTCGTGCAGGCCGTGCACCAGCAGCTGCGTCGCGCCGAGGCGCTCGAGCTCGCGGGTGAAGGCGCCGGCGGGAACGAGCGCGCTGCCGGGCTCGATCACCACCGGCTGGTAGCGGCGCTCTTCCCATGCCTTGAGCAGAGCGGGCGCCACCGCGGTATCGCGCAGGAAGAGGTCGCTGAAGGTCGCCGGGTCGGGCGCGGTCATGGAGAAGCCGTCTGCGCGGAACGCGGGCGGCTTGCCGTGGCACAACGTGCAGATGAGGAGCTCGTGGCGGATCAGGCTCTGCAGCAGGCCCTGGGTCCAGCTGAAGAAGTGCGCGCGTGCATGCACGCGCAGCGACGCGTCCAGATTGAGCACGATCGACTCGATCTGCAGGAAATCGGTTGCCGACGAGCGCGCATCGCCGTTGCCGCCGTCTTGCGGAAGCGGAATGGTGGGCGCGGGGACGGCGATGGAGGTTTCAGCGCTGGTGAGTGGCATGGTGGCGGCAATATAGTCGAACGTCATTACGCATCCGTTCGGCGTGGTGCACGCCGAAAAGCTAGTCCGGTGAGCCTACTGCGCGGGTGGCGCCGCAACGCACTGCTTGAACCTGCGTGCCCTACCCTGTCTTGGCCTTGCACCCGAGCAGAGAACCACAGTCGTCGCTGCTGCGCACGCCGCCCGGGCCGGGCACGCTGCTGCTGGCCTGCATCGACCCTCTGGTCGCAATCGCGACGCTGGGGACAGTTGTGTCGTTCTTCGGCGGACGCTTCGACGGCGCCTGCCTGATCCTGGCGCTGCTGGTGTTCGCGATGACCTTTCCGGGCTCGCTCGCACGCGGCAGCGACACGCGCGCCGGCGACCTCGCGCTCGACATCGCCGCCGGCTGGCTCGCGATCGTCGCGCTGCTCTTGTTCCTGGGCTGGGCCTCGCGCACCCTGGAGGCGTTCGATCCGCGCGTCATCCTCGCCTGGGCGCTCGCCACGCCGGCGGCGCTGTTCGCCGCGCACCGCCTGCTGCCGGTCGTTTGGCCGCGCGTGCTCGCCGCCGAGGGCCTGCAGAAGACCGCCGTCATCGCCGGCGCCAACGAGCTCGGCCGCAGGCTGGCCGCGCGGCTGCGCGCCGATACCATGCTCGGCATCCGCTTCGCCGGCTACTTCGACGACCGCGCCCCCGGCAGGCTGCAGAACGTGATCCCGCGCGAGAACCTCGGGGCGCTGTCCGCGCTCGCCGACCACGCGCGCTCGAACACGGTGGACGTGATCTACATCGCGCTGCCCATGGCGTCGCAGCCGAGGATCCTCAAGCTGCTCGAGGATCTGCGCGACACCACGGCGTCGATCTACTTCGTCCCGGACATCTTCGTGTCCGACCTGATCCAGGCGCGCGTCGGCTCGATCGGCGGGCTGCCCGTGGTGGCGGTGTGCGAGTCGCCCTTTCACGGCTTCAACGCCGTGGTGAAGCGCATCTCGGACTTCTGCCTGGCGGCCCTGATCCTGGCCGCGATCTCGCCGCTGATGGCGGCGATCGCGCTCGGGGTTAAGCTGTCCTCCCACGGTCCGGTGCTGTTCAAGCAGCGCCGCTACGGCCTCGACGGCAAGCGCATCGTGGTCTACAAGTTCCGCTCGATGACGGTGGCCGAGGACGGCGAGGTGGTGCGCCAGGCGACCCGCCACGACCAGCGCGTCACGCGCTTCGGCGCATTCCTGCGCCGCACCTCGCTCGACGAGCTGCCCCAGTTCATCAATGTGCTGCAGGGTCGCATGAGCATCGTCGGCCCGCGCCCGCACGCCGTGGCGCACAACGAGATGTACCGCAAGCTCATCCGCGGCTACATGATCCGCCACAAGGTGAAGCCCGGAATCACCGGGCTCGCGCAGGTGAACGGCCTGCGCGGCGAGACCGACACCGTCGACAAGATGAAGGCGCGCATCGACTACGATCTCGCCTACCTGAGGAACTGGTCGCTCGCGCTCGACGTGCGAATCATCCTCAAGACCGCGGTGGTGTTGCTCCACAAGAACGCCTACTGACCCCGCCGCAGCGCCGGGCGCGGCGGCGGGTCAGTTAGCAGCGAGGAATCAAGCCGCGAGATTCTGCGCGTTCAAGTCCGGCTTGAAGCGATAGCCGGTCCCGCGCACCGTCTCGATCAGCTTGTCGTGTCCGGTGGGCGCCAGCGCCTGGCGCAGCCGGCGGATGTGCACGTCGACGGTGCGCTCCTCGACAAAGACATGCTCGCCCCACACCTCATCCAGTAATCTGGCCCTGGAAAAGACGCGGCCGGGATGCGTCATGAAGAAGTGCAGCAGGCGCAGCTCGGTCGTCCAGAGGTCGATCGGCTTGTCGCCCGCGCTCACGACGTGCGCCGCCGGGTCGATGCGCAGGCCCGCGATTTCCACCACGTCGTCGGCGAGCTGCGGCGCGCGCCGGCGCATCACCGCCTTGATCCTCGCCAGCAGCTCCCGGGAGGAGAACGGCTTGGTCACGTAATCGTCGGCGCCGGACTCGAGCGCGGTCACCTTGTCCTGCTCCTCGACCCGGGCCGACAGCAGCACGATCGAGATGTCCTTGGTGCGCTGGTCCGAGCGCAGCCGCCGCGCGAAGGTAAGTCCCGGCACGCCTGGGAGCACCCAGTCGAGCAGCACCAGGTCGGGCCGCGTGTCGCGCACCAGCGCCTCGGCCTGCGGCACGTCGCCCGCGCACATGACCTTGTACCCGGCGCGCTGCAGGTTGGCTGCGAGCAGGTCGCGAATCGCCGCTTCGTCTTCGACTACCAGAATGGAACCGCCCATGGCGTCTCCTGTTGTTGGTGAGCGAGGACGATGCTATGTCGGGGGCCGGCGGCGGACTATAGCGGGCGCCTTATTTAACAGTCGTGTCATATTGGCCGCGTGTCGTTTTGCACCGACACGGCGTCGGGCCGTGCGCAAGGCAAATCGGGCTCTGACCCCGATTCTGCTTACTGCTTGAACCGGGCGAGGTGGGCGGCGACCCGCGGACGGATGACGTCGGGGTCGACCGGCTTGAGGATGAATTCGGAGAAGGCGTCGCGGCCGTCGGCGCGGCGATCGCCTTGCGCGGAGAGGAAGATGATGGGCACGCGCCGCGTCCGCTCGAGGCTGCGGATGGCGGCGGCAGTCTCGAAGCCGTCGATGCCGGGCAGGCGAATGTCGAGCAGGATGGCGGCGAACTCCCGCCGGAGCACCTGGCGCAGCGCGTCCTCGCCCGAATTGACGCAATGGATGCGTGCGCCCAGGTCCTCGAGCAGCGCGGACAGGGCAAGCAGGTTCTTCGGCTCGTCGTCGACCAGCAATACGTCCATCACGCTTGGTGCTTCATGAGTGTCGCGACGATCGGGTGCAGCGCGATGCGCAGGTCGCGCTTGGAAACGAAAGCTTCAGCACCGGCCTCGAGCGCCGCCATGCGCAGCGCGACCGAGTCGTTGATCGACATGACCACCACGCGGCAGCCCGGATGGAGCTGGCGCAGCGCCCGCGCCGTCTCGATGCCGTTGGTTCCCGGCAACTCGAGGTTCACGAGAATCAGGTCGAGCGGCGCCTGCCCGGCGAGCATGAGCGCTTCTTCCATGCTGCGCGCCTCGCGCAGCTTCAGGGGCGGGAAGGAGGTGAGGAGCCAGTCGCGAAGCGCGCTGCGCATCTCGTGATGTTCTTCGACCACCAGTACCGATGGCAAGGCCGGATCCACGACAAGCGCGGGCTGAAAGCTCATCACTCTCGAACAGGCGTACTCGACAAGCGCATGCTAGCCGCCGCCCCCGGCGAGGTCAGTCAGGCCGCGGCGCGATCTGGGGTCGGGGCAAACCTGACAAGCTGCAGAATCGGCTGATCAGTCGAGCGAAACGATTCCGCGCTGGATCGCGAAGCGGACGAGACCCGCCACGTCGCGAATGCCGAGCTTCTCGACCAGCCGGGCGCGGTAGGTCTCGACGGTCTTCTGCGAGAGCGACAGGCGCTCCGCGATCTGCGCCCCGGTGTGGCCCTCGGCGAGGAGCTGCAGCACCTCCCGCTCGCGCGCCGAGAGGCGCGCCAGCGGATCGTCGCGCTCGTCGCCGGCATAGTCGTCTATGACCACGTCGGCAATGCGCGGGCTGAGGTAGCGCTGCCCTGCGTACACCGCGCGGATCGCCTCGACCACCTCCTTGGCGGCCGAGCGCTTCACCACGTAGCCCGCGGCCCCCGCCTTGAGCGCGCGGCGCACGTACTCGCGCTCGGCGTACATCGAGAGCACGATCACCCGGCACCTCGGATCGCGCTCGAGGATCGCGCGCGTGGCGTCGGCGCCGTTCAGCTCCGGCATGGAGAGATCCATGAGCACCACGTCCGGGGACAGCTCGCGCGCCTGGCGCAGCGCGTCGCGGCCGTCCACCGCGAGCGATACCACCTCCATGTCGGGCTGCGTCTCCACCACGTGCTTGAGCCCTTCGGCCACCACCCCGTGGTCATCGGCAATGATGATGCGGATCGTCATGTTAGAGCGGCACCGCGGCGCTGACCGTTGTTCCGCTTCCGGGAGAAGACTCGACTGACAGCCGCCCCCCTGCGGCTTCCGCGCGCTCGCGCATGGTGGTCATGCCCCAGCGCCCGCGCGGCGCGCTCGCGGGGTCGAAGCCTTTGCCGTCGTCGCTGACTCTGAGCACGAGCTCGCCGCCCTCCTCCTCCAGGCCCACTGTAATCCTTTTAGCAGAAGAATGTTTCGCCGCGTTGTTGAGCGCCTCCTGCGCTATCCGGAACAGCGCCACCGCCGCCTCCGGGCGCAGGCTCGCACCCGCCTCGCCCGCCTCGACCCCGACCCGGATCCCGGTGCGCTGCGCGTACTCCTCGCCGTACCACGCCAGCGCGGCCGCGAGACCGTACTCGTCGAGCAGCGCGGGCCTGAGATCGGCCATGACGTTCTCGATCGACTGCAGCGTGGCGTCGACGAGCTTGAGCGAGTCCTCGAGCCGGCGCCGGGCGGGCTCGTCCCTGAGCTGCCCGAGCAGGATGTCGAGGTTGATGTTGAGCGCCGACAGGTTCTGCCCGACGCGGTCGTGCAGCTCGCGCGCGATGCGGCGGCGCTCGGTTTCTTCGGCCTGGACGAGGCGCCGCGTGAGTGCCCGCAGGGCTGCCTCGGCGGCCTTCTGCTCGGTGACGTCGATGCAGGCGCCGACCATCTTGAGCGGCCGGCCGCCTTCGTCGCGCACCACCTCGCCGTGGCTGCGGAGCTGGCGCACCCGGCCGTCGGGACGCACGATGCGCTCGTCCATGCTGAAGGCGCGGTTGTCCATGAGCGCGAGCGCCACCGTCGCGGCCGCGCGCGCGCGGTCCTCGGGATGGATGCGCTCGAGGTAGCTCTCGAACGAGGGCCGGAATTCGCCCGGGTGCACGCCGTAGATGGCATACATCTCGTCGGACCAGTTGACGCGTCCGCTTACCGGGTCCCATTCCCAGCAGCCGAGCCCGGCGAGCTTCTGCGCCTCGGCGAGGAGCGTGCGCTGCTCGCGCAGCGCCTGCTCGGCGATGCGCCGCTCGGTGATGTCGGTCGCCACCGCGCCTACGCCCACCACCGCGCCGGCGGCGTCGAACACCGGGAACTTCGACACCATGCTGAAGCGCTCGCCGTCGACGTGCTGCGAGGCATGCTCGTACTGGACCGGCGCGCCGCGCTCCAGCACCTCGGCGTCTTGCGCCCCGAGGGCGAGCGCCTGATCGCGGGCGAAGATCTCGCCGTCCTTGCGCCCGACCACCTGGTCGCGGCGCAGGCCGAAGCGCTGCAGGAAGCGCTCGTTCGCGAAGCGGTAGCGTCCCTCGGCGTCCTTCAGGGACATGAGCGCGGGACTGTGGTTGGTGAAGGCCTGCAGGCGCGCCTCGCTTTCGCGCAGCGCGTCGTACGCAAAGCGCCGGTCGGTGATGTCCTCGACCATGGCCAGCATGCAGCGCAGTCGGCCTTCGGCATCGGCGAGGCGCGCCAGGGTATGGCGCACCGAGATCACCTGTCCGTTCCTGCGCAGCATGCGGCTCTCGAAGTCGGCATGGCTGCGCCTGCCCTGCACCAGCTCCTCGAACACGTTCCAGGCGGATTCGACGTCCTCCGGATGGGCGAGATCGCCGAAGGTCCGCGAGGCGAGCTCCGCCTCGCTGCACCCCGACAGGCGCAGGAACACCGCGTTGGCGCGCAGGAAGCGGCCGGTCGGATCGATCATCGCCGCGCCGAACGGCGTGCGCTCGAACATCGCGGCGAGCATCGCTTCGTGCTCGCGGCTGAGCTGACGCGCGGTCATGTCGCGCGTCACCTTGGCGAAGCCGCGCAGCTCGGCCGACGGACCGCGAAGCGCGGTAATGGTGACCTCCGCCCAGAAGCGCGTGCCGTCCTTGCGCAGGCGCCAGCCTTCGCCTTGGTGCCGGCCTTCGCGCTCGGCACGCGCCAGCGCGGCCGCAGGCTCGCCCGCCGCGCGTTGCGGCTCGGGATAGAACGCGGAGAAGTGGCGGCCGACGATCTCGGCCGCGGCGTAACCCTTGATGCGCTCGGCGCCGGTGTTCCAGCTCACCACGTGCCCGGCGGGATCCAGCAGGAAAATGGCGTAGTCGGCGACGGTCGTGACGAGCAGCCGGAACAGCTCGTCGGTCGGGTGCCCGGCGAGCGCGCGCTCGGCGATCCTCGAGTCCATCTCCATCGGCCGGCAAATTCTACCCGGCGCGCCGATTCATCCGCTGTAGCGATTGCACTACAAGGCCACGCGCTGCATCCCGGCGAAAAGCCGCTAGACTCGGCGCGTGCCGGTCACCATCGACGACATCCGCGCCGCGGCGCGGCGCATCTCCGGTGCGGTCGAGCAGACGCCCTGTGTGCACAGCCGCACACTTTCGCGCCTGGTCGGTGCCGAGGTGTTCCTGAAGTTCGAGAATCTGCAGTTCACCGCCTCGTTCAAGGAGCGCGGCGCCCTGAACAAGCTGCTTTCGCTCGGCGAGGCCGAGCGCCGGCGCGGGGTGATCGCGATGAGCGCCGGCAACCACGCGCAGGCCGTGGCCTATCACGCCGCGCGGCTCGGCATCCCGGCCACCATCGTCATGCCGCGCGGCTCGCCCAATACCAAGATCAAGAACACGCAGGTGCACGGCGCCACCGTGGTGCTCGAGGGCGAGAACCTGTTCGAGGCCGGCAAGCACGCGCGCGAGCTCGCCGCGCGCGGCAATCTCGTGTTCGTGCATCCGTACGAGGACGAGTTGATCATCGCCGGACAGGGCACCGTCGGGCTCGAGATGCTCGCCGCGGTGCCCGACCTCGACCTCATCGTGGTGCCGGTGGGCGGCGGCGGCCTGATCTCGGGCATCGCGACCGCGGCAAAGGCGCTCAAGCCCTCGATCCGCATCCTCGGCGTGGAATCGAGGAACTACCCCTCGATGCACCAGCGCCTCGCCGGCATCCCGGTCGAGTGCGGCGGCGACACCATCGCCGAGGGCATCGCCGTGAAGGATGTCGGCGCGAGCGCCCTGTCGATCATCCGCCAGCTGGTCGACGAGGTGCTGGTGGTGGAGGAGGAAACCATCGAGCGCGCGGTGGTGGCGCTGATCGAGATCGAGAAGACGGTCGCCGAAGGCGCCGGCGGGGCGGGGCTTGCGGCGCTGCTGCAGCACCAGGCGCTCTTCGCCGGGCGGCGTGTCGGCGTGCCGATCTCGGGCGGCAACATCGACAGCCGCGTGCTCGCCTCGGTCCTGATGCGCGGGCTGGTGCGCGACGGCCGCCTTGTGCGTCTGCGCGTGACCATGCCGGATGTGTCCGGCAGCCTCGCCAACGTCGCCGCGGTGATCGCGGAAGCCGGCGGCAACATCGTCGAAATCCAGCACCAGCGCATCTTCGGCACCTCCTCGGTGCGCTCGCCCGAAGTCGAGTTTCTCGTCGAGACGCGCGACCGGGATCACACCGATGCGCTGGTGCGGGCCCTTCAGGAAAAGAGCATCAAGGTTTTTGCTTCTTGATTCGCTTCTTCAGCTCTTCGTCCGTCATACCCAAGCGCGCTTCTTCGGCCTGATCGAGGCCGCCGCCCAGCCCGACCTCCTCGTCGCTTGCGACGCGGTCGGCGCCGATCTCCGGCTTCGGCGGATTCTCCCTGCCGACGGTGGAACGAATGCCCGTGCCCTCGGCATCGCTATCCGTGCTCGGCTCGTTGGGCCGGTCGGAAATCGTGTCCGAGGTGTCGCTGCCCATGATCTTCGGATCGGCGCGGCCCTGATGTCGCGGTATGCCTGCCATCGTGGTCTCCTTTCTCGGGATCAGGGAATGGAAGCAACCCGCGTTCCCGTCGTGCTCAAGCCGGCGCGAGCGCGAGCTCCACGCGCACCAGATCGGGATCGCCGCTCGGCCCTGGACGGAAACCGAAGCTCGCGGCGAGCCGCAGCATCGCACGATTACCCCCGCGAACCAGCCCGTGCAGCACGGTCAGCTTCGCGCCGCGCGCATGATCGAGCAGCCGCTGCATGAGCTCGCGCCCGAGGCCCCTGCCCTGCACCCGGTCCGCTACCACGAGCGCGATTTCGCCGCCTGCACACTCCGCGAGCGCGATGAGCGCCTCGCCCTCGAAGGCCGCGAGGCTCGCGTCGCGCGGATCGGAGCGCCGCGTCGTGCGCTCGAGCTCGCGGGGGACCAGCTCGGAGATGGCGGAGAAGTAGCGCTCGCGCCGCGAGCGCGGCGAAAGCCCGCGGACGAACGCCTGCACCAGCGCGCCGTCGTGCTGCGTCAGGTGGCGGATCACAAGGTCAGGCCGCATGGCGCAGCCGCGCCAAAGGATCGGCACTGCGCGTCAAGCGAGCGGCACTGCGCGCCGCGGCGGCCGCTCGCGTGAGATGCAGCACGTCGCGCTGCGCGTGGCTGCCGCCGATGCGGTGCGCTACCGGCGGCAGCGCCCGCAGGAGCCGCGCTGCCGTTGCGAAGTCGCCGCGGCCGAAGGCGGCGAGCGCGCGGTTCGCCGGAAGGCCGACCAGCCGCGTCATGTCGTGGTTCGCGCCCGAGGGGCGCGCGAGGCGCCGTTCCTGCGCGGCGAGGAGGCGGCTCGCGCCATCCGGGCGAGCGCCGCCGATGAAGGCCATCATCGCGTGCAGGTCGTTGAACGCGCAGTACGCGTCCTCCGCATAGGGCGACCAGCGCGCCGCCGCCACCTGGAATCGCCTGTCCAGGGGCACGCCCAGGAGGTGCAGGCGCCACAGGAGCGCGGAGGCGTCGATCAGTTCCGAGAGCGAATCGCCTTGCATGCGATGGTCATAGATGGCGAGCGCCTGCTCCGGGCGTCCGAGCTCGAGGTGATAGAGCGCGATGTGCCACCACAGGTGCGTGGAGGCGGCGCCCGTCCCGGTCCACAGCGCGCTGCGCGCCCCCATCCAGCGAATGCCTTCCTCGAAGCGCCCCTGCATCTCCATGACGTGGACGACCGCGTGGTGGGCGCGCACGTCCCACGGCTGCAGCGCCAGCGCGCGGTACGCCGCGGTTTCGGCCTCCTCGTACGCGCCGCATTCCTGGAGCGCGTAGGCGTGCATGGCGAGCACCGCGTGGTACCCCGGCATGGTACGAGGCCATGACTCGAGCGCTTTCGTGGTGCGCGCGAGCTGCGACGTAGGGTTGCCGAGGTAATAGTCGAAGGTCTGCGCTACCGCGAGCGCGAGCAGGTCGTGCGGCGCGCCGGCGAGGATCTGGTCGTAGGCGCGGCTGGCCGCAGCGAGGTCGCCGTCGAGCGCGAGGGCAATCGCCGCGACATGGGCGCGCTCGTGGCGCGTAAGCTCGAGCCGCGACACCCTGGCATACGCCCAGCCTGCGGCCTCCACGTTGCGCACGTCCCGGCTGCAGAGGAGCAAGCACGCCTCGACCAGCTGCGGTTCCGCGGACTCCGGCGCGGCGCGCACTGCGGCGCGCGCCGCGGCGAGCGGGTCGCCGCGGTGCGCGAGATAGTCGGCGAGCGCGGGGCTCAGGGTGGCTCTCAGTGGTACTCGTAGACTTCGCCGTCCTGGGCATCGGCGGCGGGCGCGGACCACAACAGGGCGACGGCGCTCAGCGCGCGGGACTCTGCATGCGCGTCGGACACGCTGTCGGCGGGATTGCAGGCGGCGAGGCTAAGGAGCGTCGCGGCGGCCAGAAGTACGAGCTTTTGCATGATGGTCCTTTGTCAAAGGGTTGCGGTGGTGGGTTGCGAGTAAGGCGTGTACAAGTTGGTCCAGTAGCGGGCGATGCGGTGCCCGATGCCTGCAAGCCGGCCGCCGCGCTCGCGCGCGCGCTCGTAGATCACGCGCGGTGCGCTGCCCGAAAGGGTCAGTACGATGCGATCGGCGTAATGCGCAGGCACCGGCGCGGTGAGCGTCACCCGGGCCCCCCGCAGCGCATGGGCGAGGACGATGCCCTCGCGCTCGAGCCGGAAGGCGCTGCCCGGTCCGATGAGGTAGTCGCGGTGGTCGCGCTCCTGCGTGATCCAGAGCTCGCCGTCCCAGAGCTCGATCTGCATGCCGCGGCCGTGCTCGATGAGGACGAGGCTGCCGCGCGGCACGGCCATCACGCCGCGCCCTTCCCTGCCGTGCACGATGTAGCCGTCCATGTGCCGTCTCCTGTAAGCGATGCGTACAGGCTAACGGCGGCGCGTCGCCGCGTTATTTCGCGGTGTTGTGTGTTTGTTTCAGCGAGGTTTTCAGCAGCGCAAACAGCTCCGCCGGATCGACCGGCTTGCGCGCGAGCGTGTGCACGTTCGCGGCGGCGAGCTCCACGCGCGGGATGTCGTCGCCGTAGCCGGTGTAGAGGATCACCGGCGTGCCGGCGCGAATGCGGTGGATGTCGCGCGCGAGCTCGAGACCCGTGACGCGCGGCATGGTGTGGTCCGTGAGCACGAGGTCATAGCGCTGCGGCTCGGCGGCGAACGCGTAGCGCGCGTCCACCGCGTTCGACTTGAGGGTCACCTCGAGCCCCCAGCCGGAAAGGAGGTCGCCCATCAGCTCGAGCACCATGTCCTCGTCGTCGACCACGAGCACGCTGCCGGCAAGCCGGCCGCTCTCCTTGCCGCCGAGCGAGCTCGCCTCGACCGCGGCGCTCGCGCCGCGCGCCGCCGGCAGCGCGATGCGGAAGCGCGCCCCCAGGCCGGCCGCGGTGTCGACCAGGATGTGTCCGCCGTGCTCGTGGACGATGCCGTGGACCATCGCAAGCCCCATGCCGCTGCCCTTGCCCACGTCCTTGGTGGAGAAGAACGGCTCGAACATGCGGTCGACGACGTCGGCGGAAATGCCGCAGCCGGTGTCGTGCACGGAGAGCTCGACGAAGCCCCCGGAGAACTTCTGCCGGCAGGAGGTGCACACCGCGCCCGCGTGCCGCGCCTCGCGCACCGCGAGGGCAATCAGCCCCACGCCGCTCATCGCGTCGCGAGCGTTGATGGCGAGGTTGAGCAGCACCTGCTCCACCTGCACCGGGTCGGCCCTCACCGCGCTCACCTGCGCGGCGAGCTCGGTGCGCAGCTCGATGGTCGATGGCAGCGCGGGGCGCAGCAGCTTCGCCGCCTCGCCCACCAGCTGGGGCAGGGAAAGCAGGCGCGCCTCGCCGCGCCGGCCGCGGCTGAAGGTGAGCATCTGCACGATCAGCTCGCGCGCGCGCTGCGCGGAAATCTGCGCGCGCTCGAGCGCTCGTGCGAGCTTCGCGTCATCGAGCGCCTCGGTGCGCTCGGACGCGAGAGTCAGGTTGCCGAGGATGCTCTGCAGGATGTTGTTGAAGTCGTGCGCGATACCGCCGGTGAGATGGCCGATCGCCTCCATCTTCTGCGCCTGGCGCAGTTGCTTCTCGAGCTGCGCGCGCTCGGCCTCGGCGGCCCTGCGCCCGGTGACGTCGCGCGCGATCGCGAGCACGTGCGGCTTGCCGCGGTGCTGGATCGGGATGGTGCGCACCTCGACATGGATCGGCGTGCCGTCCTTCCTCACCGACTCGAGCTCGAAGTGGCAACGCTCTCCGGCGAGCGTGCGGCGCACCGTCTCGCGGCGCCGCTCGATGTACTCCGCCGGCACGTTGTCGGCGTAGACGCCTTTCAGCACCTCTTCGCGGCTGAAGCCGTAGATGCGCTCGTAGGCGGGATTCACGTCGACCCGCTGCAGCTCGGAGTTCCACAGGATAAGCGCGTCCTCGGAGGCGTCGAAGATGGCGCGGTACTGCTCCTCGCTCGCGCGCAGCAGCTCCTCCTCGGTCTTGCGCGCGGTGATGTCGCGGCCGATGTAGAGCACATGCGGCCGGCCCTGGTGCAGGATCGGCACGCCGCGCGTCTCGATATTGAAGCGCGAGCCGTCCTTTCTGCGCGCCAGCGCCTCGAACACCACGCGCTCGCCGGCGAGCGCGCGCGCGTGCAGCTGCTTGACGTGCGCGGTCAGCTGGGGCGGGCTCATGGTCAGGTCGCCGCGCCCGAGCGCATCCTCGCGGCGCCGGCCGCTCATCGCCTCGTAGGCGGGATTGACGTCGACCACGCGGAACTCGGCGTCGCGCAGCACCAGCGAGTCGGCGCTCGCGTTGAAGATCGCGCGGTACTGCTCCTCGCTCGCGCGCAACGCCTCGACCGCGCCCTTTCGTTCGGTGATCTCGCGCGTCATCGCCAGGATGCGCGGCTTCCCGGCGATGTCGACCTTCTTCAGCGTCACCTCGTCCCAGTCGAGCGAGCCGTCCCGGTTGCGCCTCAGCCACTCGAAGCGCAGCGGCCCGCGGCCCGCGCGCACCTCGGCGATGAGGCGAAGCATGTCCTCGTTGGTATAGGGCGGGGCGTGGCCGCTGATGTCGCCGGCACCGACGTGCCGCAGCGCCTCGCGGCTGTAGCCGTAGGTGCTGCAGGCCTTGGCGTTGGCGTCGAGGATGGCGCCGCGCTCACAGTCCAGGATGAAGATCGCGTCCTCCGCCGCCTCGAAGATCGCGCGGTAGTTCGTTTCCGAGGCGGCGAGCGCCTCCTCGTGCGCGCGGCGTTCGAGCTCCGCGCCGGCACGCAGCGCGAAGATCTTGAGCACGGACTCGACCAGCGCGGCGTCCTCGATCGGCTGTCGCGACATGATCGCGATGATTCCCGCGACCCGCCCCGCCGCGTCCTTCAGCGGGTAGCCGGCATAGCCGACCGCGCCCTTGGGCAGGTACGCGTCGTGCGGGAAGAGCCGCGCCACGTCGCGCGGAACCACCGAGAAATCTCCCCCGACCACGGCGCGGCACGGCGTGGTTTCGAGCGGGTACTCGAAGTTTTCGCGGTAAGCGCCGCCGCCGTAGAGGCCGAGCGTGCGGACGGCTTGCGGCGGCTCGCCGAGGAAGCGCCCGACCAGCGCAAGCTGCACGTTCAGGATCGTGGCGAGGTAGCGCGTGAGCTCCTGGAACACGCGGTCGCCCTTGGCGCTCGAAACCGCGAGCGCGGCGGCGTTCAGGGCGTCGTTCTGGTGGCTCACCGGGGCAGTTTATGCGCCTGTCCGACGGCCGGCGGCACGATTACCTGCCGGCAACGATTGAAACAAGCGGGTTACAAATCCGCCTTTTTAGCCTAAGGGAATGAAGATGTACCCCGACCCGCGGATGGTCTTGATGGTCTTGGGGTTGTCGGGATCATCCTCGATCTTGCGCCGCAGGCGTGCGATGCGGATGTCGATCGAGCGGTCGAAGGGCTCCCATTCGCGGTTGCGGGTCAGGGTGAGGAGCTGGTCGCGCGACAGCACCCGGTTCGGATGCTCGGCGAAGGCGCGCAACAAGTCGAACTCCATCGCCGTGAGCGCGATGTCTTCGCCGCCCGCGCCGATCAGCTGGTGGCGGTCGAGGTCGAGCTGGCAGTTGCCGAAGGGGATGCGCCGCGACGCGGACCCCGCGGGTCGGCCCTTGGACTTCTCGGCCCGGCGCAGCACGCTTTTCATGCGCGCGAGCAGCTCGCGCAGGTCGAAGGGCTTGCCGATGTAGTCGTCGGCACCCACCCCCAGCCCGACCACGCGGTCGATCACCTCGCCCGCCGCGGTCAGCATGATGATCGCCACGTCGTGGCGCTCGCGCAGCCAGCGCGCGAGCGCGAGCCCATCCTCACCAGGCAGGCGCACGTCGAGCAGCACGAGGTCCGGCAGCTCGCCGGCGAGCGCCTTGCGCATCGCCGCACCGTCGGGGGCCTGCGCGACCTCGTAACCGTGTGTCGAGAGATAGTCGGCCACGGTCTCGCGGACCTGGCGGTCGTCCTCGACAATCAGTACGCGCCCGCTCTTCGCCATGGTGGCGAGCATTCTAGCGTTCACGGCGCGCGGAAAGCGAGCATCGCCACGAGCCGCGCCGAGGCGCCGCGATAGAAGCCCGCCGAGAGCGGCGTCTCGCGCGCGCCGGGATTGCGGAAGGTGCCGAACACCATGTCCCACAGCGGCAGGTCGGAATAGTTGTAGCGATGGACGCCGCGCCCGTGGTGCACGCCGTGGCTCTCGGGCCGCTGGACGAGGTAGCCGAGCCAGCGCGGCGTGCGGATGTTGGCGTGCTGGAAGGCGGCGTTGAACGCGAGGAAGGCCGACGCGATCGCCCCGGCCTCGGGCGAGAGCCCGAGCAGCGGGAAGAACACGAGCACTGCCCAAGTCGTAAAGAGGACCGCGTCGAGCGGATGCAAGTAGTACGCGCCGAAGGCATCCACGCTCTCGGCGCTGTGATGCACCTGGTGTCCGAGGCGCCACAGCCAGTCCCAGCGATGCGCGGCGCGGTGGTACCAATAATGGACCAGCTCGTAGACGAGGATGCCGATGGCGGCCCCGCCCCAGGCGCCGAGCGCGGCGCCGTCGACGAGGCTCCACTGCGGCAAAGCCGCGCCCCATAGGCGCCCTGCACCTAGCGACACGCCGAACACCGCCAGCGAGACGGCGAGCGCCCGCACCCGCCAGCCGCGCGGCGCGTCGTAGCGGCGTGCGCGCCAGACGAGCTCCAGCGCGAGAAACGGCGCGAGGAAGACGAGCGGATAGTAGTCGGCGAGCTCCAGCAGCACGATGCGGTTCCTTCATCGAATCGAAAACGGATGCCGCGATGCTAGGGACCGCGTGTGCGCCCTTCGGTTGCTTGTTGGTTGCCCGATTGTTTCCGCGCCCCGGAAATCCCGGCACGGAACACCAGCCAAAATCAGGGACAGACCACGTTTTTCACGCCGGCTCGGAGATCTCGACCAGATTGAGGTCCGGATCGCGCACGTAGACCGAGCGCAGCTTCGACACCGCGCCGGTCTTGGCGACGGGCCCTTCGATGATCCTCATGTTCGTCTGCTTTAGCTTTTCAATCACCTGATCGAGCGGGACGGCGGCGATCAAGCACAGGTCGAGCGAGCCGGGCACCGCGACGTGCGCACGCGGCGAGAACTCCTTGCCCCATTCATGCAGGTTGATCTTCTGGCTGCCGAACTTGAGCGCCAGACGCTCCTCGGTCGGCGTGCGGAAGCGCTCGAGCGCCATGCCGAGCACCTCGGTGTAGAAGCGGATGCACGCAGCCAGGTCGCGGGTGGTGAGGACGATGTGGTCGATGTGGTCGATCATCAGATGATCTTGCTTTGCCGCAAACGCGAAATATCCGCCGGACCGAATCCGAGGGAAGCCAAAACCTGCTCGGTATGCTCCCCGAGCTTCGGCGCCGGGCTGCGGATCGCGCCGGGCGTGGCCGAGAGCTTGGGGATGATGCCCGGCACCTTGAGCGGCTCACCGTCACCGGCGAGCACCTCCTGGATCATGCCGCGCGCGGCATAGTGCGGATCGGCGGCGATGTCTGCGGCGGTGTAGATGCGTCCCGCCGGCACCTGCGCCTTCTCCATCTCATCGAGCACTTGTTGCTGGGTGCGCTGCCGGGTCCACGCGGAGATCGCATCGTCGATGCGCGCCATCTGCGCGGCGCGGCCGTCGTTCTTCGCGAGCGCCGGGTCGTCGCGCAGATCCTCGCGGCCGATCGCGCGCATCAGGCGCCGAAAAAGCGCGTCCGCGTTTCCGGCGATAAGCACGTAGGCGCCGTCGCGGCACGCATAGAGATTGGACGGCGCGATGCCGGGAAGCGTGCTGCCAGAGCGCTCGCGGACCACGCGGTGAGCATCGAACTCCGGCAGCAGGCTCTCGGTGATGTTGAACACCGATTCGTAGAGCGCGACGTCGATCACCTGGCCCTGATTTCCGTTATGTACATGATGCAATGCCAGTAGCGCACCGATCACGCCGTGGAGAGACGCGAGCGTGTCGCCCACCGAGAGGTTGGGGCGCACCGGGGGCCGGTCCGGAAAGCCGGTGATGTAGCGCATGCCACCCATCGCCTCCCCGATGGCCGCGAACCCGGGCCGCTCGCGGTACGGGCCGCTCTGCCCGTAGCCCGAGATACGCACGAGAATCAGCTTCGGGTTCTCGCGCGACAGCGCCTCCCAGCCGAGATTCCACTTCTCCAGCGCGCCGGGTCGAAAGTTCTCGATCACGATATGGCAGTCGCGCGCGAGGCGGCGTGCGATTGCTTGCCCCTCGGCCTGGCGCAGGTCGAGCGTGATCGACTTCTTGTTGCGCGACTGCACCTGCCACCACAGCGAGACGCCGTTGCGCATCCGGCGCCAGCGGCGCAGCGGGTCGCCGTCTCCGGGCGGCTCCACCTTGATCACCTCGGCGCCGAAATCCGCGAGCGTCTTGGCGCAGAACGGCCCGGCGATCAGCGAGCCGAGCTCGAGCACCTTGATTCCCTTCAACGGACCGAAATCGGGGTCAGACCCCATTTAGCTCTTCTTGAGAAGCCGAAGAGGGTTGTACGCCAGCACCGTCTCGCCGCGCTGGTTCACCACCTGATTGGCGAAGCGCACCAGGCCGCGGTCGCCCTTCGATGTGAGGCGGTGCTCGACCACCTCGCACTCGACGTGGATGGTGTCGCCCACGACCGTGGGCGCCTTGACGTCGAGGGTGCAGTTGAGGAACGCGAGACCGGTGTCCTGCATCGTCGGCAGGAGCAGGCCCTCGGCGAAGGAGTACACCAGCGCGCCGGGCACCGGGCGGCCGCTGATCGCGCGTCCCGAGGAGTCCGCCTCATTTTCCACGACGGCGAAAAGCTCCTCGGTGAGCCAGGTGAGGTTGATGAACGCCGCGACGTCGGCCTCGCCGATGGTGCGCCGGTGGGTGCGGAAGCGAAAGCCGGGCTTCAAGTCGTCGAAGGCGAAGCCGCGCCCGACGACCGCGGTCATTTCTTGTCGAAGCTGCGCCGCGCGCGCTCGAAGGCGTCCTGCATGCTCTTGGCCGAAGCCTCCATCCCGCGCATCATCTCCATCCAGGCGTCGGCCGAGGCGCCCTGCAGCCGGCGCAGCTCGACCATGGCGTCGTCCCTCTTCTTCCGGAAGTTGTCGAGCTGGCGCTCGTACTCGGCTTTCATACCGGCCTGGGCCTTTCGCGCTTTCTCATCCCAGCGCGCCGCTTCGGCGTTCCAGGCGTCGATCTGCGTCTTCAGCTTTTGAACGTACTCGTCGCGGTTCATCATGGAAAGTCCCCTCCAGAGAAGACTGTGGCATTCTAGAACGATGCGACTGGCTTCGTTCCTGATCCTGACGATGACGTGCGCCTTCGCCGGCGCGCAAGGTTATCCAACGAAGCCGGTGCGCGTCGTCGTGCCGTTTTCGCCCGGCGGCGTGGCAGACTCGAGCACCCGGGTGCTCGCCGAGCGCCTCGGTGCGCGGCTCGGCCAGGCGATCGTGGTCGAGAACCGCCCCGGCGCCTCCGGCAACCTGGGCACTGCGGCGGTCGCCGCCGCCGCGCCCGACGGCTATACGCTGCTGCTGGGCTTCGACGGCACCATGGTCATCAACCCGCACGTGTACTCGAGCCTGCCCTGGGATACGCTGCGCGACTTCGCTCCGGTGACCAAGCTCGGCGATGCGACGCTCATCCTCGTCGCCCATCCCTCGGTGCCGGCGCAGAGCATCACTGAATTGGTTGCCTTGAAAAAACCTTTTTCCTACGGCAGCGCAGGAACCGGCAGCACACCGCATCTCGCCGGCGAGCTCCTCGCGCAGCGCACCGGCATCGCGCTCACCCACGTGCCGTATAAGGGCGGCGGACAGGCGATGGGCGACGTGGTCGGCGGCCAGATTCCGCTCGTGTTCACCGCGGTCGCCACGGCGCAGCAGTTCGTGAAGAGCGGCAGATTGAAGGGCCTCGGCGTGCCGGCGGCGAGGCGCTCGGGCTCGCTGCCCGAAGTGCCGACCTTCATCGAGAGCGGGCTCGAGGGCTTCGTCGTCGACTCGTGGACCGGCATCCTGGCGCCGGCGAAGACGCCGGGCGAGATCCTCGGCCGCCTGCAGAAGGAAATCGCCGCAGTGCTCGGCGAGCCCGACATCCGCAGCCGCTACGCGACCCTCGGCATCGAGCCGGTCGGCAACACGCCTGCGCAGTTCGCGGAGCAGATCCGCGCCGATCTCGCGCGCTGGGAGAAGGTGGTCCGGCAGGCGAACATCAGGATCGAATAGCATGACCGATTCGCTCGAATAACGTGGCCGACTCGCTCGGCCAGCGCGGCAAGTTCGGCGTGCTCGCGCCCTCGACCAATACCTCGGTGCAGCCGGAGTACGAGGCGATGAGGCCATGGGGCATCACGCATCATCATTCGCGCCTGGTGATCCCCGACAGCAGGGTGACCGACGACGCGAGCTTCATGCGGATGATGGACGACATTCGCGGCGCGCTCTTTCCGGCCCTGGAAGCCGTGCTCACCTGCGACCCCGACTACCTGATCCTCGGCATGTCGGCCGAGACGTTCTGGGACGGAGTCGAGGGATCGTCGCAATTACAGGAAAAGCTCGAGAAAACGGCGCAACGCGGCGTGGCGATGGGATCGGACGCGTGCCGCGCCGCCTTGCGCGCCTACGGCAGCTCCGTCAGGCGGCTCGGCGTGGTCACGCCCTACATGCCGATCGGCGACAGGCAGGTGCATCGCTTCTTCACCGAGTGCGGCTACGAGGTGGTGAACCTGCTCGGCCTGAAGTGCGCGAGCCCGCAGCTCATCGCGCACGAGTCGAAGCAGAGGCTGCGCGACGCGATCGTCGAGGTGAATCGCGGCGCGGTCGACGCGGTGGTCCAGGTCGGGACGAACCTCGCCATGGCCGAGGTCGCGGCGATGGCCGAGTTCTGGCTCGACAAGCCGGTCATCGCGATCAACACCGCGACTTACTGGTATGCACTGCGCCAGTACGGCATCCAGGACAAAGTTTGCGGCTGGGGCTCGCTTCTGGAGCAACACTAAAGCGTGAGAACAACCGATTCGGCGACCTGCCGGTCGGGGATCTTCCAGTAGCGGCGCAGCAGGCGCTCCTTCTCTTGGTCTGAAACGAGGCGAAAACCGCGCCGCTCGTAGAAACGCACCGCCCACGTCGCCGCCTTCCACGTGCCGACCAGCAGCCGCCGATCGGTCTGCCCCCTGAGATGATCGAGAAGGAGCGTTCCCAGGCCGCTGTGCTGCTCGGAGCTCAGCGTATAGGCGTGTCGAATGAGCGCGACGTCGGCCA
>JBJMWH010000190.1:0-5311 GCA_045810245.1 Burkholderiales bacterium
GCATCACTTCCTCGGCCATGAGCTGCATCGAGCGCTTGGCGAGCTTCGCGTCGACCCAGTCCATGCCGGCGTAGACCAGCTCGCCGAAGTCGCCGACCTGCTCGCGCAGCGCGAGGAGCTCCTCGACTACCTTGTTCACCGTGCCGTAGATGCAGAGCCGATCGAGCACGAACTCGTAGGTGATTTCCGCATCGGGCTGGTCCAGCCGTTCCTTGAAGACCGCGTGGCGCTTCGCCTTGGTGAGCTTGGTCTGGAGTTGCCTGTAATAGAAGCGGTAGGGGCTGTTCTGGTCGTGCCGGCCGTAAGACGCGGCGACCTTGTCGTCGTCTGCGACGAACACGGTGCGTGCGACGCGCCATTCGGCCGGGTCGGGCTTCACGCCGGCTTTGTTCTTGCCCTCGGCGTAGTTGTCCCAGTGGGTCTTCAGCCAGTGGGGCAGCAGAAAGTTCGCCGAAAGCGGATGGAAATCGCGCTGACCCATAGCGACCACGCCCTTCGAGAACGGGGCCACTACCGTGCCGACGATCTCGGGCCGCGGCTTCTGGTAGGGCTTGGGCATCACGCCGACGCCGAAGGCTAGGTCCATGGTCTTGCGAGTGGTCACCTTGAAGCGGTTGCCGGGAAACTCGATGTCGTAGGGCACCTCGCGCTCCCAGATCGCGAGGATCACGTCGATCGCTTCGGCGAACATCTTGTTGCGGTCCTCCTCCAGGATGCCGATCGCCTCGGCGTCGGACACGAGCGCGCCGGGGCTCACGCCGAGAATGAAGCGTCCCTCGCAGAGGTGATCGAACATCGCGGCGTTGGCAGCCACGATCGCGGGATGGATCTGCGACAGGTTGCAGGTGCCGCTCGCGAGCTTGATGTTGTTCGTCGAATGGATGAGCGTGGCGAGGAACAGGAGCGAGTTCGTGATGTTCTCGGCCTGGTCCGTGAGGTGCTCGCCGATGAAGACGTCGTGGTAGCCGAGCTTGTCGGCGAGGATCACCGCGTCGCGATCTTCCTTCAGTGTCTCGGTGTGGTTCCGGTGCAGCGGGTGCACCGGCATCATGAACATTCCCAGCTTCATCTTTTCTCCTTGAACACCCCTACTCCATCGCTCTTACGATGCGCTCCGGCGTGAGGGGAAGGTCGCGTACGCGTATGCCGAGCGCGTCGTGCAGCGCGTTGGCGATGGCGGCGGCCGTCGGGCCCTGAGCCGCTTCGCCGGCGCCGAGCGAGGGCGCGTCGCTCTTGACCAGGTGCACCTGGACCGCGGGGACTTCGGAGAAGCGCAGGATCGGATAATCCTCCCAGGACACCGCTCCGACCCGGCCGTCCTCTTTCAGCGTCCAGCTCGTCGCCTGGATCGCACCGCCTTCGAGCTGATTCGCCACGCCGTCCGGATTGATGGCGAGGCCGACATCCGCGGCGACGACGAGCCGCTTTACCCGCAGCGCTTCGCCCGCCTCGACCTCTGCGAGTACCGCGCAATACGCGCCGATGTTCTTGTAGCGGGCGAAGCCGATGCCGTGGCCCTCGCTCTCTGAACCAGACCACGAGTTCCAATTCGTTTTGAGAGCTTCAAGAACGGCCCGAGCGCGCGGGTCCTTCAGATGCTTCAGCCTGAACTCGATCCGATCGGCGCCGGCCTCGGCCGCGAGCTCGTCCATGAACGACTCGATGGCGAAGACGTTGCCGTAGGCGCCCAGGGCGCGCAGCGAAGACGCACGCCGCGGCGTCTCGCGCACGTAGTGCTTGACGACCTGGAGATCGGGAAAG
Organism: Burkholderiales bacterium; assembly: GCA_045810245.1. Lineage (GTDB taxonomy): Bacteria > Pseudomonadota > Gammaproteobacteria > Burkholderiales > SG8-39 > SCGC-AG-212-J23. The sequence continues at coordinate 1,762 of JBJMWH010000190.1, forward strand.
TCGTAGAGCGGGATGGCGTTCCTTCCCGCACCTTCGGGCGGCAGGGCGGGGTCGATCGCCGGCGAGAATTCGAGCGGCTTCTCCAGATGGCGTGCCGCGATAAGCGCCGGCTTGGGCGAGCGGCCGGGACGATTGGTGTGGCCGTTGCTCCAGACCTCGTGCTTCCAGGACACGATGCTGCCGGACGCATCCAGCCTCGCCTCGAGGTCGAGCGCCATCGCGGGCCCATAGGGCTCCCACGCGAACTCGTCCTCGCGCATCCATTGCAGCTTGACCGGCCGCCCGTTCGCCGCGCGAGCGAGCAGCGCCGCGTCGAGCGCGACGTCGTCGGCGCCGTTGTGCCCGTAGCAGCCTGCGCCTTCAGCATGGTTCACCACGATGTCCTCCAGTTTCATTTGGAGGACAACGGAAATTTCATGCCTCAGGCCGAAGATGCCCTGGCTGTGGGTCCAGACTTCGAGCTTGCCGTCCTTCAGCCGCGCGATCGCGCACGAGGGCCCGATCGAGGCGTGCGCGATGAACGGCTTCGAATAGGACGCCCTGATGCTTTTTCCGGGTGGAGGATTCCCTTGGACCTCTTTCAGGATCGTGCGCGATGTCACGTTCTGGCGCAGCCAGCCGTGGAAGTCCTCCGGCACCGGCGTTTCTTTCCACAGCGCCTTCGCCCGCAGCTTCGCTGCAGCGGCGATGGCGAGCTCTTCACGCTCGGCCAGCACGCCGACGAAGCTTCCGTCGCGGACCAGCGTGGCGCCTTCCAACTTCAGCTCTGGTAAGGAAACAACATTCGAAAACGGGCGAGCGGGACGAACAATGCGCGCGAAGAGCATCCCCGGCAGCGTCATGTCGTGCACGTAAGCGGGCTTGCCGGCCACCTTGGCCGGAAGGTCGATGCGCGGCGCGCTCTTGCCGACGACCTTCGCAGGTCCCGAAGGCTTCACACCCGCGCCCGCCGGCGGAACCTCGTTCGCCTCCGCCGCGCATTCCCAGTAGGTGACGCTGCCGCCGTTCTTCGCCGTGATGGTGCCGTCGTCGACCGCGAGATCGCCGATCGGCGCGCCGAGCAGCTCGGCGGCATGCGCGAGGAGCACGGCGCGCGCCTGCACGCAGGCCGCGCGAATTCCCTTGCCGCCCTCCTGGATCGACATGCTGCCCGAGGTATAGCCCTCGTCCGGGCTGTACGCGGTGCTCGGCGGCACGATGCGCACGCGCTCGAACGCGATGTCGAGCTCTTCCGCCGCGATCTGCGCCAGCGCGGTGTTGATACCCTGCCCGAGCTCGACCTTGCCGCTCGCGATCCACACCGTGCGGTCGCGCTCGAACCGGATCCTCGGATTCTTCATGCCTGCATTTCCTTCGCCGCGCGAAGCACCGCGCGCACCACGCGATTGTGCGCACCGCAGCGGCACAAATTCCGATCCAGCGCTTCCCGCACCTGCTGTTCCGAGGGGTTTTGGTTACTGGACAGAAAAGCGGCTGCGGCGACCGCGATGCCGCTGATGCAGTAGCCGCATTGCGCCGCCTGCTCGGCGAGCAGCGCCTTTTGCACCGGATGGAGCTCCCCGCCCTTCGCCAACCCCTCCACGGTCGTGACCTTCTTTCCCGCCACCGACCAGAGCGGCGTGTCGCAGGACGGCACCGCCTTGCCGTCGACGATTACGAAGCACGCGCCGCACTGACCGTTGCCGCAGCCGAACCGGCTGCCGACGAGGCCGAGGTCGTTGCGCAGCACGTAAAGGAGCGGCGTGTCCGGTCCGGCCGACACGCTGCGTCTTTGCCCGTTGACTTCGAGTTCCGTCATGCCAGCACCATGTGGATCAGCGCGAGCCGCTTTTGTGCCTGCTCCAGGCAGCGCTCGAGAGCCGCGGCCACGTCGCGAGGCGAGCTCACCTTCTCGCCGTAGCCGCCGTAAGCTTCGGCGAGCTTCGCATATTCCGGCCGGGGCGTGATGGCGGTGCCTGCGAACCTCCCGGTCTGGACCGCCGAGCCCTGCGGGTAGTAGTTCAGGACGTCGGTCTTCTGCGAGAGATAGCCGCCGTTGTCGAACAGCACCACCATGATTGGGAGATTGAGCTCCTGGCTCGCGCCGAAGCACGCCGCGACCGGGTTGTAGTGAAAGGCGCCGTCGCCGATGGTTGCGATTACGGGCCGCCCAGGCCGGGCGTGCTTCACACCGAGCGCGAGCGAGAGGCCCATTCCCAGTCCGCCGAAGCTCGCCTCGTAAAACCCGCCCGGGACGAGCTTCGTCAGCCGCTGCACCAGCTCGAGCCGATGGGTAATCGTTTCGTTCACCACGACGGCGTCGCCCGAGATGGCCGCATTCAGCCGTTCGGCGATCCATCCGTTGTTCATGCCCTCGGAAATCGGGGTCAGACCCCTTTCTCTAGAACGCTGCGACCGGTCGAAGGAAGGGGTCTGACCCCGATTTCCGATGCGGGCGCGCAGCCCGTCGAGCGTCGTGCGGAGCTCGCCGGGGACCACCATATCGGCGCGCACGCCCCAATACGGGAGGTTCGAGCGCAGCGGGTCCTCGCCGAGGACAAAAACTTTTGTGCCCGCCTTGGGCAGCGAAGACGGTGGGTGCCAGGGCATCACGCACTCGGCGAGCAGCACGGCATCGGCCTCATCGACGAGCGACTTCATGTTTTCCACGGCCACCCCCGCGTACAGGGGATGGTCGCGGGGAAAGTTGACGTAATACGGCTGCCACGCTTCGGCCACCGGCGCGCCGAGCGTTTCGGCCAGCGCGACCAGCGCGGCCACCGTGGCCGTATCGCGCCCGGCTTCCTCCGTGATGATCAGCGGACGCTTCGCCTCGGAGAGCTGTCTTGCGAGCGCGTCGAGCGCGGACGGATCCGCAGCGGGAGGGGACGGCAACGCCGGTGCCGGCGGCAGCGCATGCGCCATCGTCTCCATCAGGTGTTCGATCGGCACGGAGAGAAACACCGGCCCGCGCGGCGCGGCCATTGCGAGCTGGCACGCGCGCTGGAGCGTCGGCCCGAGGAGCAGGCTGGAATTGAGGCCGAGGCTCCATTTCACGCTCGGCTCGGCGAGGCGCGCCGGTCCGCCGAGGTCGGTGAGGAGGCGCAGCCATTGCCTGCCGATCTTGAAGGAGGACGATTCGGCGAAGGTCGCGGATTCCCCTGCCATCACCACCATAGGCACGCGCTCGTGCTTTGCGATGCGAAACGCCATGGTCGCATGCAGCGTGCCAACCGTCGTGTGCAACACCACCGCGGGGAGCTTGCCGGTCGCCTTGGCATAGCCGCTCGCCATCGCGACCGCCGTCTCCTCGTGGCGCACGGAGACGTATTCCGGGAATTCTCCGGCCGCATGCGGCCGCGCAAGCGCCTCCCACAGCGGCGCCCAGTCGGAGCCCGGCGAGGCGAAGATGCGCTCCACGCCCATGGCGCCGAGCGCCCTGAGGATCGCCTCGGCGCCGATCATCGGCGCGTCATTTGATGCAGAGCTCCGGGATGAGCTTGGCGTAGCGGTCGGACTCCCTCTTCACGTACGCAGCGAACTCGGCGGGCGTCATCGGCTCGGCGAGCTC
>JBJMWH010000191.1:0-3420 GCA_045810245.1 Burkholderiales bacterium
TCCCATCCATCCCCTGCATGCGCAAATCCGTCACCACCACCTGCGGCCGCGACACCGACAGCGCCGCCAGCGCCGACTCCCCGCTCTCCACCGCCGTCACCGCATACCCCGACGCCGTCAGCCTCATCGCAATCAGCTGCAACAAATCCTTGTCGTCGTCCACCAGCAGCACGCTGGAGGTCATGGCTTGGCTCCGGGGTTACGGCGCAAGCGCTCCTCGCGGTCGAGGATGCCGCGCTCGATTGCTCGGAGCGCCTCGAGTTGCTGACGCAGCGCTTCCTCGCGCTTGTCGCGCTCTTTATCCGCGGCCTGGCGCTCGCGCTCTGAAGCCACCCTTTCCTTGTTGAGCCGCTCGATCTCGCGCGCGATGCGCTGGCGTTCGGCAACCTGAGTCGCAAGGAATGCGGCGAAGCGCCCCGTCGCCGACCCGGACGGGTCCACCATCGGCTCGAGCAGCTCGGCTGCACGCGCATCGTCGCGCAGCGGGGGCGGCAGGCTAGCCAGAAACGTCGCGAGGCGAAGGCGGTTGAGGGTGCCCGGGTCGCCCACGAAGGCTTGCTGGGCAGCGGCGAGCGCAGCCTTCTGATCCGCTGCAGGCGCTCGAGCCAGGTGAGCGGCCTCGCGGATCGCGCTGTCGACCTGGTCGGCGGGAGGCTGGAGCATCGCCGGCAACTGCAGCTCGGCGCAGCCCGCGAGCGCCGCGGTAATCGCAAGCATGAGAAGCCGGCCCCTCATGCCGCCACCGCGAGCCGGGTGCGCGCCCTGCGCGGCAGGGTCACCCTGAAGTGCGCGCCTTTCGAGCTGGCAAGCACGTCGATCCGGCCGCCATGGGCCTCGGCGAACTCGCGCGCGATCGCTAGCCCAAGCCCCGTGCCCTCGATGCGGCCGCTCGCCTTGGCGCGGCCACGGAAGAATGAATCGAAGATGGCCTCGCGCTCTTCGGCGGGGACGCCGGGGCCCGAGTCAATGACGTCGATCACGGCATCGCCTCCGTTGGCGCGCGCGCTCACGGCGATCGTCCCACCTGGAGGCGTGAACTTCACCGCGTTGCCGACCAGATTGTCTACGATGGAAAAGAGCTTTTCGCCGTCGACCTCGATCGTCAGCTTGTCGACCTCGATCGTCAGGCTCTGTGCCTTCGATTGCATGACGAGCTCGTGCGGGCGCACGGCATCGCGGACCAGGCTGTCGAGCGATAGCGGCCTCGGTGCGAGCGAGGCCGCCGCGTGCAGCGCCCGCTGGTAGTCGAGCAGGTCCTCGATCAGGCGCTGCAGCTTCACGCTGTTATCGCGCATGATCGACACGACCTGCCGCTGCGGCGGTGCGAGTGGTCCGCCGACCTGGTCGTTGAGCAGCTCTGCGCCCTCGCGCAGGGCGGTGAGCGGGGTTTTCAGCTCGTGCGAAAGGTGGCGCAGGAAGCGATTTTTTTCGGCCTCGAGCTCGGCCAGCCGGCGCCGCAGCCAGTCGAGCCGCTCGCCGAGCGACTGCAGGTCCTCGGGGCCACGCACCGTGATCCTGCGGGCGAAGTCCGCGCCCCCGAGCTGCCGGATCGCCGCGTCGAGCTCCGCAATCGGGCGTGAGATGTAACGCGTGAGCGCGAGCGAGATGGTCAGCACCACCGCGGTGCTGAAAATCACCAGGAGAATGAGCTGACGCTGCACAGTTTCAGCGTTGTGGCGCAGACGCAGCACCTCGCGGTCGGCGACAAGGTAGCTGATGGCGAGCACGGCCTGCGCGTTTTCGGCGAGCTCCGCAGTGAGCCGCCCGACGCGGCGCGCATCGCTTTTGCGCCAGGGCTGCGCGTTCAGGTTGTCGTAGAGACCTTGCTCCTGCTCCACGGTTTTCTTGAGTGCTACGAGTTGCTGCTCCTCGAGCGGCAAGAGCATCAGCTCGTCGGCCACCTGCTTGAAGGAGCGATGCACACGAACATAGTCGGCCGCGAGATCTGTATCGTTCACGACCGCCATCTGCTGCGCGAGGCGCTCGATGGAGCCAATGCGGTTGACCAGCGAGCGGCTGGCGCGCGCCGCCTGCGAGGCGCTGTAGACCGCGTTGCGGCTTTGTTCGGTGAGGCGCTCGGTGTTCCAGGCCGAGTACGCGAGCGCGCCGACCAGCGGGAGCGCGACCAGGGTAAAACCCGCGAGGAGCAGTCCAAGGAACGATCGCGGATAACCCATGTCCTTATAATCTCTCGCGAAAATCGATTGTTAGCGGATCCATGTCCCCCCTGCCCCAGGCGCCCCGGATCTACCTCGTCGCGGCGGTCGCCTCGAACGGAATCATAGGCGCAAATGGCGCCCTGCCGTGGCGCCTGCCGGAGGATCTGCAGCACTTCAAACGCATCACGTTCGGCCACCCGGTCATCATGGGCCGCAGGACCTGGCAGTCGCTCAGGGGACCGCTGCCCGGCCGTGACAACATCGTCGTCACCCGAACCGCAGGCTACGAGGCGCCGGGCGCCGCCGTGGCAAGCTCGTTGGAGGCTGCCCTCGCGCTGTGCCTTGGCGAACCTGTGGTGTTCGTGATCGGCGGCAGCCGCCTATTCGCCGAATCCTTGCCGTTCGCCGCCGGTCTGGTGATGACGGAGATCTACAAGGACTTTGAGGGTGACACTTGGTTTCCGCCATACGACCGCTCGCACTGGAAGGAGACCCAGCGCGAGCGGCACGTTACGGCGGAAGGGATGAAGTTCGACTTCGTTCTTTACGAACCGGCCTGAACGGCGGCCTGGCTTTCCGCCCTCTTGGATTCAAAGACCCGCACCTCGGGTAGCGGGAAGCCGTTGAACTGGCTCGCGTAGGCCGTGGTGTAAGCGCCGGCGTTGCGGAGGTAGATGAAGTCGCCCTCCTGCAGGTCGGAGGGCAGCGGCTCGTCGCGCACCACGATATCGACCGAGTCGCAGGTGGGCCCGCCGACGGTCCAGGGCACGTCCGGGCCCGAGCGGTCGGTGCGGATCCGGTACTTGAGGCCTTCGCTCGATTCGATCACGCCGCCGAAGAGGCCCGCGTCCCAGTGCATCCAGCGCTTGCCGGCGCGGTTCGCCGTGCCGAGCACACGGCAGACAAAGTAGCCCGCATCGGAAACGAGGTAGCGGCCCGGCTCGGCGATAACCCGCACGTCGTCCGGGAAGGCCTTCAGGCCCTCGTTGACGACGGCGACGATCACCTCGACCGAGGGGATGGGCTTCACGTGCCGCACCGGGTAGCCGCCGCCGATGTTGAGCAGCCGCGGCTTGAGACCCGCCTTGGTCATCACCTCGAAGAGGCTGCGCGCCTTCTCGAGCGCGACGCGCCAGTTCTCGGGGTTGCGGCATTGCGACCCGACGTGGAACGTGACCCCCGCCAGATCCGCACCCAGCTTGGCCGCGGCGGCGACGATCTCGCGGGCGTCGGCCGCACCGGCACCGAACTTGCCCGAAAG
>JBJMWH010000192.1:0-5521 GCA_045810245.1 Burkholderiales bacterium
GTCGGCGGGCACGAAGCCGACGTAGTTGACCATCTCGCCGTGGCGGACCGGGAACACAAGGAAGTGCTTGCCCGGACCGGCCCACATCTGCCAGCGGTCCATCGGCCAGTCCGGCAGGCGCTCGCGCGAGACCAGGCCGCGGTAGGCCACGGTGCCGTGGAACACCGGAGCCGAAGGCGGAAATACGTGTGGCCGCAGCTCGGAGTGGATGCCATCGGCACCCACCACGACCTGCGCCTGCGTCGAAGCGCCGTTCGCGAAATGAACGCGCGCGGCATCGCCTGCCTGCTCGAATCCGACCGCGCGGTGGCCGCAATGGACGGCACCTCGGGGAAGCGCCGCCGCCAGGAAGTCGACCAGATCGGCGCGGTGCATGCCGAACGTGGCATTCCACCCCGAGGCGTCGGTGACCTGAACCGGGGCGATGGGCGTACCGTCGTGGCGGAAATAGTGCGACTTCGGCCCGACACGCGCGCCCCATCTCTCTACTGCGTGTCCGAGGCCCACGCGCTCCAGGTGGCGCACGCTGTTGGGCGTGAGGTACACGCCCGCGCCGACCTCGCCGAGCGCCGGCGCCTGCTCATAGATCGAAACGTCCAAGTCGTGCGCGATCAGCGCATTGGCGGCGAACAGGCCGCCGATGCCCCCGCCTACGATGACGACACGAGGCCGCGGCTTTCCCATTTGCGCATGATAGTGGCCGCAACGAAGAAGGAGTAGAACTGCAGGTAGCGAAGTTCGGCATATCATCGCGCCGCATTCCCCCACCCGATTCGGACTCTTTCCCATGGTGAATTTTTCTGTGAACGGCAAGAAGGTCAGCGTCGATGTCGATGCGGACACGCCGCTGCTTTGGGTCCTGCGCGATGAGCTGAAGCTCACGGGCACGAAATACGGTTGTGGCATCGCGCAGTGCGGCGCCTGCACGGTGCACCTCAACGGGCAGCCGCGACGATCCTGTGTGACGCCGATCTCGTCGGTGCAGGACGCGGAGGTGACCACGATCGAGGGCCTGAACGGCAAGGCCGGCGAGGCGGTCAAGGCGGCGTGGGTCTCCGTCGACGTCCCGCAGTGCGGCTATTGCCAGTCGGGGCAGATCATGACCGCGGCGGCGCTGCTGACCGAGATTCCGCGTCCTGCCGACGCGGACATCGACCGCGCGATGGCGGGCAATGTGTGCCGCTGCGCCACCTACGTTCGTATACGCGCCGCGATACACGAGGCGGCCAAAACGCTGAAGGCGTGATCCATGCACATCCTTAGCCGAATCGCACAGAAGAGTCTCCGCACCGGACTATCGCGCCGGGATTTCCTGCGTGTCATGGGCGGTGCCGGAGTCGGACTGGTCATCAATGTGGGGGTCGAGCGGCCGGCCGCCGCCCAGGCTTCTGGCGCTGCCGCCGTCCTGCGCGTCGCCGGCGTCGAAACCGTGGACGCCACGGGGTTCATCAAGATCGCGCCGGACAACACCGTCACGGTGATGATCAAGCACCTCGAAATGGGCCAGGGCCCCTACACCGGTCTCGCGACGCTCGTAGCCGAGGAGCTCGATGCCGACTGGCCGCAAATGCGCGCCGAGGGCGCTCCGGCGAATAACGAGCTCTACAAGAACCTCGCTTTCGGCATGCAAGGCACCGGCGGCTCCACCGCCGTGGCGAACTCATACGAGCAGATGCGCAAGGCCGGTGCGACCGCCCGCGCGCTTCTCGTCGCCGCGGCCGCCGAGACCTGGAAGGTTCCAGCCCGAGAAATTAGCGTCAAGCGGGGCGTCGTGCGCCACGAAAAATCTTCGCGCGAGGCGACGTTCGGGCAGCTCGCCGACGCCGCGGCGCGCCAGACACCACCGAAGGACGTGAAGCTCAAGAATCCGAAGGACTTCACGCTCATCGGCAAGAAGCTCGGACGGGTCGATTCGCCGGCCAAATCGACCGGCGAGGCGATGTTTACCATCGACATGCAGCGCGCCGACGCACTGACCGTGCTGGTTGCGCATCCCCCGCGCTTCGGCGCGAAGCCGGTGGCCTTCGACGACGCCGCGACGCGCCGCGTGGGTGGCGTGGTCGAGGTCAAGATGATCCCGCAGGGCGTGGCGGTGTATGCCAGGGGCTTTTGGGCGGCACGCAAAGGGCGCGACGCGCTGCGCGTGCAATGGAACGAGGACGGAACCGAGCGGCGCAGCTCGGAGGAGCTCATCGCCGTTTATCGCGCCAACACTGGACAACCGGATGTCACCGCGACGAGCCGCGGCAATACGGCGGGCGCTTTCAAGCAGGCGGCGCGCGTGATCGAAGCAGAGTACGTGTTTCCGTATCTCGCGCATGCGCCCCTCGAGCCGATGGATTGCGCAATCGAGCTCAAAGGCGGCGCATGCGAGGCCTGGTACGGCTGCCAGTTTCCCGGGATCGACCACAAGGTGATCGCCGACACGATCGGCCTGCCGCAGGACAAAGTTCGAGTCAACGTGCTTTTCGCCGGCGGCAGCTTCGGCCGCCGCGCCCAGCCGACGGGCGACATCGCGGCGGAAGCCGCCGCCGCGCTCAAGGCGCTCGGACGCGACGCGTCGATCAAGCTCGTCTGGACGCGCGAGGACGACATGCGCGGCGGGCGCTACCGGCCGCTCGTCCTGCATCGCGTGCGCGCGGCGCTCGACAACGCTGGCAACATCGCCGCCTGGGACCACGCCGTCGTGGGCCAGTCGATCATCAAGGGCACGCCGTTCGAGGCGATGATGACCGACGGCGTCGACCCGACGACCGTGGAAGGCGTGAGCGACCTTCCCTATGCCGTTCCCAACCTGCGCGTGACAGCGCGCACCATGGACGTCGGCGTTCCGATCCTCTGGTGGCGCTCGGTCGGGCACACCCACACCGCCTATGCCAAGGAGACCTTCATCGACGAGCTGCTGGCCGCCGCCGGCAAGGATGCGCTCGCCGGGCGGCTCGCGCTGCTGAAGAACGAACCTCGGCAGGCCGGCGTGCTGCGCGCCGTCGCCAGGCTCGCGGGGTGGAAAGGAAGCAAGGTGGGCGCACAGCGTGCGCGCGGCGTGGCCGTGCACAAGTCCTTCGAAAGCTACGTCGCCCAGATAGCGGAAGTCTCGCGCGGCAAGGACGGCCTGCCGAAAGTCGAAAGAGTATGGTGCGCGGTCGACTGCGGCGTGGCCGTGAACCCGGACACCATCAAGGCACAGATGGAAGGCGGCATCGGCTTCGGTCTTTGCGCGATCCTCTATGACGAGATCACGCTGAACGAAGGCCGCGTCGTGCAGGCGAACTACAACGATTACCGGATGCTGCGCATTGGCGAGATGCCGCGCGTCGATGTGACCATCGTGCCGTCGGCGGAAAAACCGACGGGCGTGGGCGAGCCGGGCGTACCGCCCATTGGGCCGGCGGTGGCGAACGCGTGGCGCGTACTTACCGGCGAGCGTGTGCGGCATCTGCCGTTCGCGCGCAAGCTCGCCGTATGAGCCGCCTATTGCTTGTTCTGTTGCTGGCCGCTCCGGCCCATGCGCAGACCACGACGGGGCTTGCGCCGGTGTCGAACTTCGATCGCATCGCCGAAAAAGACAAGCGCGCCGTCGCGCTCTTCCAGGAAGCGGGCAAAGTCATCATGCATCCGCGCTGCGTGAACTGCCACCCGGCCGACGACACGCCGCGCCAGGGCGACCTCATGCGGGTGCACGAGCCTCCGGTCGAGCGCGGCGCCGGCGGCATGGGCGCCTCCGGCATGCGCTGCTTCACTTGCCACGGCGCAGCCAACTTCGAGCGCATGCCCGGCAATCCGCGCTGGTTCCTCGCGCCCAAGGAGATGGCCTGGATCGGCAAATCGCTCGGCCAGATTTGCGCGCAGATCAAGGATCCGAAGCGCAACGGCGGCAAGTCGCTCGAGCAGATCGTCGAGCACATGGCGCGCGACGAGCTCGTCGGGTGGGGCTGGCATCCCAGTCTCGGACGGACCGCGGTTCCCGGCACGCAGGAGCAATTCGGCGCGCTGATCAAAGCCTGGGCCGACAGCGGCGCGGCCTGCCCCAGGCCTTAGACGACCAGGACTGGCCCATGCTTCGCTTTCTCCTCCTGTTGTTGGTGGGCACCGCCGTGAGCGCAGAGCCGCTGCGCGTGGCGATCGTCTCGCGCACGGTGTTCTATGTCCCTTTGTGGATTGCGCAGGACAAGGGACTCCTCAAGGCCGAAGGCATCGACGCGACGATCGACGTGTACAACAACGCCGAGAAAATCAATGAGGATCTCCGCTCCGGGAAGGTCGACATCGCCGTCGGCACGCCGGAGGCGGTGATGATCGATGCCTACAAAGGGGGCAGCCTGCGCATCATCGCCGGGAACGCCGAACGCCTGCCCCACTTCATCATCGCCCGGCCGCATATCCGGCAATGGAGCGCGATGCGTGGGGCGAAGATCGGCGTGCTGTCGCTGAACGAGGGCACGACCTATCTCGTGCATCGCATGATGACGGCCAACGGCTTCAAGCCGGCGGACTACGAGGTGCTAGCCGTCGGCGGCGCGCCGACGCGCTGGAAGCTGCTGCAGGAAGGAACGATCGACGCCGGACTCCAGCCCTTTCCTCTGAGCTACCAGGCCGAGGCCGCCGGGTTCACCAACTTCGGCCCGATCACGCAGTACGTCCAGAATTATCTCTTCACCACCGTGAACGCCGACGGTGGTTGGGCCCAGCGCAATGCCGAAGCCGCCAGGGGGTTCCTGCGCGGCTTGCGCCAGGGCCTGGAAGCCATGAACAAGGACCGCGCGGCTGCCATCGCCACGGCGGTGCGGGAACTGAACACCACACCGACCCTCGCCGAGCGGGCGCTTGAGGACACCACGAAGCTGAAGATCCTTTCGCAGGATCTTTCGGTCTCGGAACCGGCGCTCCGAGGGACGTTCGACACGCTCGTCGGCGTAGGACTCTTGCCCAAGGACACGCGCTTCGACCCCGCGCGTGTGGTCGACGCAAGTTATCTACGGCCCTGAAGGCTGCGCGGCAGGAGGGATCCGCCTAGGCGCTACGCTCCGAGCCGAAAGCCCCCTTGGACCCGTTGGCGATCAGTTCTTCAAGCAGCTCGATTTCCAAAGGCTTTCTGTAGAACTCGTCGCAACCTGCATCTATGGCGAGATGCCGGTCGGAAGCCGGACGACCGCTGACCGCAATGATTCGGGTCCGCTCCAGCCCTGGCTCGTACTTGAGTTGCTTGGCTATGTCGTACCCCGCAAAGTCAGGCAAGCCTATATCGAGCAGGATGATCTCCGGCTTGAATTCCCGCGCGATTTTTAGAGCGGCAAACCCGTTGATGGCGAACTGGCACTCGTGGCCCATCATCTTGATGAGCCTCGTCATCGAATGGACGGTATCCAGATCGTCTTCCACGACGAGCACTCGCCGCGGTTGGCCGACGCTTCTTATGTTTGTGACGTTCGCCATTGCCCAGCTTGATTTGCCTGGATGATAGGCGCAGAAACGATCGCTATGGTTTTTCTTTTTGTAGGGGTTTGCCCTACAGCCTGCCCCG
>JBJMWH010000193.1:0-2901 GCA_045810245.1 Burkholderiales bacterium
CGGCGGCCAGGGCAGGCGCGTACGGAAGATACGGCGGCGCGAGCCAGACGATGCGCTTGCCGCCCCACGAAAGCGCGGCGAGGGCCGGCAGCACGAGCTGCAGCTCGCCGATGCCCGCGCGCCGGACGAAAAGCTCGGTCAGCGCTCCGGCGGGCCAGCCGCCGCCGGGAAGCTCGCGGTCGAGCGCATCGAAGCCGGTGGGCATGGCGCCTGCAAGGGCAGCAAGGCGACCGCCGCGCCAGACTGGATGCCGCTCGAGAATGTGGTCCAGTGCCGCCATGGCTGTATCAGTAGAACTAGAACCGGAACTGTATTTATATACAGTATCAGCCACCATGGCAAGCTTGTCGAATTCAAGTGGGAACAAAAAGCGCATGCTTCGAGCCGCCTTCATCCGCGTTTTCGCCCTGTCCCCGTGCGCCGCGCTGGCGGGAGCACCGTGCAGGTATGGCTCGACCCCGGCTTCTTCTCCTCCCGGAGCGTGCGCGCTGGCCTCGGCGCCAATCTGATCTTCGCGCCGCATCCGCGCAACGGCACCGCCCTCGCGCTGCAGTTCCGGCTTCGCGTCTGGTAGCGGACAGAACCGCGCCGCTGGGCGAGGTTCTTGCATTACCGCGGCCATGAAGAAAGTCCTCGTCACGGGCGGCGCCGGATTCCTGGGCTCGCACCTGTGCGATGAGCTGCTGCAGGCAGGCCACGACGTGCTGTGCGTGGACAATCTGTTTACGGGCAGCAAGGAGAACATCGCCCACCTCTTCGGCAAGCCGTTCTTCGAGTTCATGCGGCACGACGTCTGTACCCCGCTTTACGTCGAGGTCGACGAGATTTACAACTTCGCCTGCCCCGCCTCGCCGGTCCACTATCAGTACGACCCCGTTCAGACCACGAAGACCAGCGTCCACGGGGCGATCAACGTGCTCGGCCTCGCCAAGCGAACCAAGGCACGCATCCTCCAGGCGTCGACGTCGGAGGTGTACGGCGATCCGGAGGTGCATCCGCAAACCGAGGATTACTGGGGACGAGTCAATCCCATCGGCATCCGCGCCTGCTATGACGAGGGCAAGCGCTGCGCGGAGACGTTATTCTTCGATTATCACCGCCAGCATTCGCTCGACATCAAGGTGGTGCGGATATTCAACACCTACGGCCCGCGCATGCACCGCGACGACGGCCGCGTGGTGTCGAACTTCATCGTGCAGGCGCTGCGCGGCGAGGACATCACGATCTTCGGCGACGGCGGCCAGACCCGTAGCTTCTGCTATGTCGACGACATGATTCGCGGCTGCATGGCCATGATGGACACGCCGCGGGACTTCACCGGGCCCGTGAATCTCGGTAACCCGACCGAGTGCACCATGCTCGAGCTCGCGCGCAAGGTGCTCGACCTGACGGGCTCGTCCTCCCGCATCGTGTCCCGGCCGCTTCCGGCCGACGACCCTCGCCAGCGTCGCCCCGACATCCGTGTCGCGCGGGAGCGCCTCGGGTGGACGCCGAGGGTCTCGCTCGAGCAGGGGCTGGCGACCACGATTCGCTATTTCGACCGGCTGCTGGGCCGGGGCGCTCCCGCCATTCGCATGGAGCGCGCGCGCCTCAGCGCCGGGACGCGAGGCTGAGGCGCCGGTCTAGGCCTCGGTGGCGACCCTCGGTATGAAGATCACGAAGAGGTTGGCGATGACGATGGTCGCGGCGAGAAAATAGAACGTGGAGATGAGCCCCTGCCGGTCGGCCACCATGCCGGCGAGGAGCGGGCCGGCCGCGGCGCCGATCGCCTGGGCGCCGAACAGGACTCCGATGCTCGAGCCGCCCATGTTCTTCGGCGTCGTCTCCAGGAGCCAGGCCTGGATGACGGGCCGCAACGCATAGAGGAAAAAACCGAGCACCGCCACCAGCGCGACGAACAGCGTCGAACCGCCGGAGAACGCCATCGCAAGCAGCACGACCGCAGTCGTCGCCATGCTTCCCATGACGATGCTGCGCCGGCCCATGCGATCCGACAGGTGGCCCGCCACCGGCGCCGCGGCGAATCCCGCGACCTGGAGCATGAACATGCAGGCGCCGACCAGGAAAGGCGAGTAGCCCATGTCGCGCGCCAGGTAGACCGGCAGGAACGTGAGCAGCGCAGATTGGGTCATCGAGCGGAAAGTCGAGCCGGTCGAGAGCAGGATCAGCGCCCGGTTGCGGAACAGCTGCCGCAGCCCGCTTCGGTACTGGGCGAGCGACTGCGATTCGTGCGCGGCTTTCTTCGCTCCCAGGCGCATCGAGCCGAGGAACACGAACATGAGGAGCGCGACCACCAGGCCCGGCAGCACGTTGACCACGACGACTTCGCGCCATGTGAACACCGCGAGCGCGGCACCGACCACGAGCGGCGCGACCGCGTCGCCGACGTTGCCGCCCATGCCGTGAATCGACAGCACCAGGCCCTTGCGGTCGGGGTAGCGCTGCGCAAGCGTCGGAATGGCGGTCGGGTGCCAGATGCTGTTGCCGAACCCGACCAGCGCAATGCACGCCAGGAGCATGAGATAGCCGTGCGTGAAGCCGATCAGCAGATACGGGAATCCGACCCAGAACAGCGACACCGCCATCAGCAGGCCCTTGCGGCCCACGGTATCGACCACCACGCCGCCGGGGATGTTGGCGACGGCCGCGGCGATGTACTGGCATGTGATGATGAGGCCGATCTGGCTGTAGCTGAGGCCGAGCTCGTTGCCGATGAGCGGAAGCAGCAGGTAGAACGTCGCCGGATACCAGTGCGTGAGGGCATGGCCGGTGGTGATCAGCCACAGCTCGCGCCAGGCGCCGGCCTGGGGTTTGGAATCGGTGAGAACCGCGCTCACGCCGTGACCTTGGTCTTTCTGGTTTTTGCCTGGAGAAAACTTTCAACCATTTCTTCAGTCACGA
>JBJMWH010000194.1:0-6766 GCA_045810245.1 Burkholderiales bacterium
GGTCAGCGAGGACATCAGCACCAGCCCGTCCGCCGGCGGCTCCACGGAGATCGCCGTCACCGCAGCCGACAGTGTTCCGCGGCTATGGCCGACGCTCCAGATGGGAAGTCCCGCGTACCTGTTGCGCAGGTCGGCCATCACCGCTTTCAGGTCGACGAGGTGAGCGGCGCCGAGGCGACGATTGCGCAATCCGATTGGGGTCGCGTTGAAGTCGTTGGCCGCGTCGACCAGGGCGACGACGTAGCCCTCCGCCGCGAAGTGATAGCGATTGCGCGCGACGGTGTTCGGCGAGCCGTTGTTGACCGCGCCAGCTGCGAAATTCATCGTACCATCGCCGCCGATGTATAGAACCAGCACGGCGATGCGCTCGAGCGGCACGAAGCCGTCCCGGGCCGGGTCGGCGTTGCCTGGATCGATGAGGATGTACCTGACGAACACGGGGCCGGTGCCGGAATTGGGAACTCTCGCCCGATCAATTGGAAGTTGAACCTGCTGGAGCACAGGTCCCGGCAACGGTACCTGCGCCTGCGCGGCGAGTGAAAGCGCTGCGAGCAGTAACGCGATCACCGCCAGCATGGCCGGCGAGCTCTTCATTGTCATGGTCCCTCCCTGAAGCTCCCATCGTAGGGCGATGGCGCGGCGCGGCAATCCCCAACACTGGGTACCGGGGCGTATCGCTAGCCGCGACCCCCGCGGGTATGCTATGCGCGGGTTCAAGGAAGCCCAGGGGGTCAAGAATGCCGGACGTGTCCGCGGCGCCTGCTACGAGCGTCGCGCTGGTCGAGGACGATCGCGCGACGCGCGAGCGGCTTGCCGCTTCGGTCCACGCTCAGGAATCGCTCCGGCTGGTCGCCGAATACCAGACCGGGACTGAAGCGCTTGCCGGTCTGGCCTCGCGGGCGCCCGACGTGCTGCTCGTGGATCTCGGACTTCCCGACATGTCCGGGCTCGAGCTGATCCGCTTCGCCTCCGCGCGTTATCCGCAGTGCGACATCCTGGTGATCAGCATCTTCGGCGACGAGGCCAACGTGCTCGCTGCGCTCGAGTCTGGCGCCCGAGGCTACCTTTTGAAAGGCTCGCTGCAGCACGACATCGCCTTCGACATCCGCGACATCCGCAACGGCGGCTCGCCGCTTTCCCCGGTGATCGCGCGCCAGATGCTGAAGCGCCTGCGCATCCCGGACCGCGAGCCACTCCCGAGAAGCGCCGGCGAGGATGAAACCATGCTCACTCCGCGCGAAGGCGAGATCCTGAATGCGATCTCGCGCGGTTTCTCCTACGCCGAGACGGCGCAGATGCTGGGAGTGTCCGTCGGCACCGTGCACTCCTTCCTCAAGCGCATCTACCGCAAGCTCGCGGTGCATTCCAAGACCGAGGCGGTATTCGAGGCGAGCCGCCTCGGCCTCATCCGCTGAGCGCGCCGATGGCGAGCAGCCGCGGCGCCGCGACCTTCGTCTTGCTCTTGCCGGCGCTCCTGCTCGCGGCGCTCGCGCCGCGACCCGCGCTCGCCGAGGAGCGCTTCGTCGTCCTCGAGGACGCGCAATTCCTGCCTGGCCGGTCGGGCTCGCCCCCGCCGGACGATGCGCCGTGGCAGCGGGTGCGCCTTCCCGACAATTGGCATCTATCGCGTCCCGGTGGCGCCGCGGTGGGCTGGTACAGGCTGGAGTTCGACCTGCCCGCTGCCGGCAGCGGCGAGACAAACTATGCGATCTATCTGCCGCGAAACAGCGCGCGCCATATCCGATTCGTCCTGAACGGAGAGCGCGCTTCGGGGAACGCCGCGTATGGCGATCCGGGCACGCGGAACTGGGCGCCCCCGCTGATGCTGCGGCTGCCCTCGCTCGATCTGAGCCCCGGGCACAACGTGCTGCACGTTCGGGTCGAAGCGGTGCCCGAGCTGCGTCAGGGCCTGACGCGCATCAGCGTCGGTCCTTCGGTCGCCGTGCGCCCGCTTTTCGAGCGGCACCAGCTGCTGCAGGTCACCACCCTGCTCATGTTCGGTGCCGCCGCGCTGCTCGCCGGACTGCTCGCGGCGGCGTTGTGGCTGCGCAGCCGGAAGGATTCGACGCTCGCGTGGTACGCGGTCACTGCGCTCGCGTGGGCCGCCGCGGCCGCGCCGTGGGCCTACGGCGCCTTCGCGCCTTCGCAATTCAGCCAC
The DNA here is from genome assembly GCA_045810245.1 of Burkholderiales bacterium. GTDB lineage: Bacteria > Pseudomonadota > Gammaproteobacteria > Burkholderiales > SG8-39 > SCGC-AG-212-J23. Next base: position 2,159 of record JBJMWH010000194.1, read on the forward strand.
GGCTGGCTCGCCTTCGTGGCCCGCTTCGCCTACGCCGCGCCGATGGTGGTGCTATGCCTGCGCGTGGCGAACAAGCGCTCGCCGTGGGCGGAAGGCGCCTTGTGGCTGTTCACGCTGCTCGGCCTGGTCCTGTCTGCGCTGATCGGCGAGGAGAAGCAGGGCTTCCTCATCACCGCCTGGAGCTGGGTGTACCTGGCGGCACCGCTCGTGCCGCTCGCGTTGCTGACGCGCACGCCGCTCGCGCAGAGCTGGGTGCACCGCATGTTCGCGTGCGCGATCGTGGCGGTCGTGCTGCTCAACGCGCACGACCTGGGGCGCTGGATGGGCTGGATCGACTACGACAGCCTTACGCTCGCGCATTTCCACATTCCGCTGATGCTGGTCGCGATCGCCGCCGCGATCATCGACCGGCACCTGCGCGCGCTGGCGGACGTGGAGCGCGCGAACGTCGAGCTGGAGCGGCGGGTGGCGGAGAAGACGCATGAGATCGAAGCGAGCTTCAAGCGCGTGCAGGACGCCGAGCAGGAGCACGCGCTCGCTCTGCAGCGCAAACGCATCATGGCCGACATGCACGATGGCCTTGGCTCGACGCTGGTCGGCCTGCTCGGCGCGGTGCAGTCGGGCAAGCCTACGCTTGAGGAGATCGAGCGTCGTCTGCTCGACGCCCTGCAGGAGCTGCGGCTCGTGGTCGATGCCCTGGAACCGATGGACGGGGATCTCGGCGTAGTGCTCGGCAACGTGCGGCACCGGATGCGCTCGGCGATCGAGCATTCCGGGGTGAAATTCAACTGGCAGGTCGGCGAGCTGCCGCACGTCTCCTACCTCACACCGCACGCGATTCTCGCGGTGCAAAGAATCATCCTCGAGGCGCTCACGAACTCGCTGCGGCACTCGCAGGCGAGCACGGTGACGGTCAGCGCGCAGGCCGAGGACGGCTGGCTGCGCATCCAGGTCGCGGATGACGGGATCGGTTTCAAGGCGCTGAGCTCATCGCGCGGCCGCGGGCTGGACAATCTGCGCCGCAGGGCGGCAGGCCTCGGCGGGACACTGGACATCGAGTCGAGCCGCGGCGCCGGCGCGAGCGTGATCCTGCGGCTACCCCTGGCGCACGAGGCTAGCGAACCTGCAGCACCAGCTTTCCGCGCAGGTGGCGCGCTTCGCTGACCCGGTGTGCTGCGGCCGCCTGCGATAGCGGGAAGAGCGAGATTTCAGGTAACCGCAGCGCGCCGGATTCCATCAGAGCTACGACACGCTCGAGGTGGCGCCGGTCGCGGCCCACACTCGGGCGGAGCGATGCGACGTCGCTGCGCGGCGAAGCCGGCGCCTGGGCGCCGCCGGCGATACTGGCGAGCCGTCCGCCGGGCCGCAGCACGGCAAAGCTGCGCGCCGTGACGTCGCCGCCGACGGTGTCGAAGACGGCATCGCACCCGGACACCGCTCGCGCGAAGTCCTGCGTCCGGTAGTCGATGACCGTGTCCGCGCCCAAGCCACGCACGTAATCGTGATTCGATGCGCTGGCCGTGCTGATCACGCGCGCGCCCCGGTGCTTGGCGAGCTGGATCGCGAACCCGGCCACGCCTCCCGCACCGCCGTGGATCAGCACGGTCTCGCCGGCTTTGAGCTGCAGCGTGTCCTCGACCGAGATCAGCGCCGTCAGGGCGGCGAGCCCGGCGGCGGCGCATTCGACATGGGAGAAGCGCTCGGGCTTGCGCGCGACGATTTCCTGGCGCAACGCGATCTTCTCGGCGTACGCGCCTTCGGCGGGCACTTCGCACACGCCGAAGACCGCTTCCCCGGGGCGGAAATCGCGCGTGCCCTCGCCTACCGCGGCGACCACGCCCGAGAAGTCACGCCCCGGAACATGCGGCAGCGCCACCTTGGCCGGATACTGGCCGGCGCGCTGCTTCCAGTCGGCGGCGTTCACGCTCGCGGCGTGGATGTCGACGAGCACCTCGCCGCGCCCGGCGGCGGGGTCGGGCAGCTCGCCGTACTCGAGGACTTCGGGCGGGCCGTGGCGGCGGAAGAAAGCGGCTTTCATTGCAAACCTAGTTCTCCGGCACGTAGACCGTGACGCCGCCGATCGAGGACAGGTCCTCGTCGCGCCCGCGCAGCTCGACCACGTTGAGGTCGGGGTCGCGCACGAACACCGAGACATGGCCGTCGCGGCCGAAGGCGACGGGTCCCTGCGTGATGCGAACGCCGTTTTCGCGCAGCGCGACGATCGCCGCCTTGATCGAGGCGACGCGCAGCGCGACGTGGGTGTAGCCGGGATACTTCTCGCCGACGTCCATGAGGATGTTCTTCCCGCCGGCGTCGGCATTGGCGTTGTAGACGAGATTGAGCTCGACGTCGTGCTCGTTTCTGACGATGGCCACGGCGTCGTTGGTGGCCTTGGCATGCAGCGTGAATCCGAGCATGGCGTAGAACGTCATGGCACGCTCGAGATCCCGGACGCGAACGCCGATATGGTCTACCCGGGCGATGTCGATGGTCGGCTTGGTGCTCATGCCCGAGATAGTAAAGAAAAACTCCGCTTTAGGGCGTTGAGGCGCGCGAGATAGGCGCGCAGATCGTGGTCCCCGCAGCGCTCGCGCGTACCGGGGCGGAAGCCGCGCCGCGCATACGCTTCCGCGACCGAGGCGCCGCAGAGATGGATCACGGCCGCGAGGTCCTGCTTCTGCTGCACCGTTGCGCGGCCGATACGCAGCTGCGCGAGCATCTGCGCGACGCGGCGGTCGAGGTACGCCGACGTCATCTCGACCGCGTGGCTCGGCAGCACGCGGAAGTAGAGCGCGTTGAACCAGCAGGAGCGCAGGTCGTGCCAGGCCCCGTCCTCGACCGGGACATGGTCTCGGATGCAGTAGCGCTTCGCCTCGGCAAACCTGGCGTCGGTGATCTGGTACATGCCGACGGCGCTGGAAGCGGGCCGGTAGACCTCGGTTGGATTCCAGGCGACGCGCCACCGCCAGTAGGTGCGCGCGACCGGATTGCCGGCGCCCTCGGCCTGCGCCAGCGCGGCGAGGAGCTCCGGCGTCATCACCGCGGTGGAATGCTCGCGGAAGAGCGGCCCGTATTCAGCCCAAGTCCGCGCCGGCGTCTTGGCGAGCGCGCCGTCCAGGGGAAAGAACAGCTCGGAGGGCTTGCGGAAAGCCTGGTAGGCCCAATTCGCTGCGGCGAGCGCCGCCACTACGGCAATCCCGGCCGCGAGGATGCGAAGCTTGCGCGGTACGCGCGCTAGCTTAGCGCGCAGGAGCAGGCGTACTCGAAGATCGGCATCAGACGATTTTACCCGCGGCCTGCACGACGCAGCTGCCCAATTTGTCGCGGATGTCCTCCGGCAACGGCACGGCCGTCCGCGCCGCCGTGTCGAAGCACACTTCGACCGCTTTCTGCGTCGCGCAGTGCGTCATCGAGTCCGCTTCGTACAGACGCATCTCGTGGGCGAAGCTCTTGGTGCCGACGCGCGTCAGCGCGCCGCGGATGAGGATCAGCTGGCCGGCGCGGATCTCGTGGTGAAAATCGATGGTGAGCGTCGCCGTCACCGTGCCCAGGCCGCGCGCGCGGATCGCCTCGAGCGACAGCCCCGCCATGCGCGGGAAGTGCCACGCCGCCTCGTCGAAGCAGGCGGCGTAGTGGCGCACGTTCATGTGACCGTAGATGTCGCACTGCGCCGGCATGACGATGCTGCGGTACAGGTCGAACCCGTTTTCCAAGACGGCTTGCCTGCCGGCTTTCTTGTTATTTGGCCGCGGTCGCGACGGGCTTGCCGGTCTCGACGATGTAGGTGGCGAGCACCACCGCCTTGCCGCTGCCGACGTTGCGTCCGTCGTGCACCACGCCGGCGGGCACGAAGAACACCTCGCCCGCCTTCACGGTCTTGGGCGGCTGGCCCTCGACCATGAGCTCGAGTGCGCCTTCGACCACATAGCCGAGCTCCTCGCCCGGGTGAGTGTGGCGGCCCGCCTGGCCGCCGGGTATGAACTCGGCCCGCGCCACGACGGCGTGGCGTCCGGGCACGCTGAGGTTCTGGTCCTGCAACTGGGCGCGCGTGAATCCGGGCTGCTGCGCGCTCGGCGCCGCGGCCGCCGCGGTAAGCACTGCGCCGATCATCCATTTTTTGCCGTTCACGATTATTCCTCCCAAAGAACACAACCAGACCTGCTGTTCACTCCACCTTGATGCCAGCGGCTTTGATGATAGGCCACCATTTCTCGATCTCGCCCTTGTGGAACGCGGCGAGGCCTTCCGGCGCCTGTTGCTCGCGCGGTGCGACGTCGAGGCCGAGGTCGGCGAAGCGCGCTTGCACTTTCGCGTCGGCGAGCGCGTGCATCATCGCGGCGCTCAGCTTGGCGACGATCTCTTTCGGCGTCGCTCTCGGAGCGAACAGGCCGAACCAGCCGGAGGCGTACAGCCCCGGGATGCCGCTCTCCCCGGAGGTGGGGATGTCCGGAATCACGCGCGAGCGCTCTGGCGACAGGTTGGCGAGGATCTTGACCGTGCCGGCGCGCGCCTGCGGCAGCGTGACGGCGGCCTGCACCACCATGAGGTCGACCTGGCCGCCGAGCATCGCTTGCATCGCCGGTCCGGCGCCGCGATAGGGAATGAACT
>JBJMWH010000195.1:0-3217 GCA_045810245.1 Burkholderiales bacterium
AGGCCCTCGGACGGATACGCGCAACGACGCTCATTGTCCACGGGACGGAGGATCGCATCATCACGGCCGAGACCATGCGGCTCCTCAAGAGCCGGCTCGCGCGCGCGTTCCTGGTTTACGTCTGGGATGCCGCTCACAACATCGAGGTCGACCAGCCCGAGCGCATGGGCGCCCTCGTCGAGAGCTTCCTAGAGCGCTCCGACGCCTTCGTCGTGCCCTACGCGTAGAGCTTCCAGCCGAAGCCGGCACAATCGCGGCACGGCAGCGGTCCGACCTTTCCCGTGGCATGGCAGGACTCGCATTCGTCCCACAACGTATTCACTGCGCTCTTCACCACGCCCGCGCAGCGCCGGCCCGCGAGCACCTTGTCGCAGCGATGATTGAGCGCTTCGTGCTTGTTGAACGCGGCCTGGCAGACGCTGCACACGCCGGTCGGTTTCTCCTTCTTGCTTGGATGCATGGCGCACCTCCGGTCAGTCGATTGTGCGCTCTGGTCCAACGACGCCCATGTTAGATTTGCCGCATGCACGTCGTCGAGCGTTGCGCCGCCTGGGCGGCCCGGTTCCGCGGCCAGCCGATCCCGCCGCAGGTCATGCACCACGCTCGGCGCGCGTTGATCGACTGGCATGCCGCGCTTTATCCCGGTGCCGTCCTGCCGCCCGCGACGCTGCTCGAAAAGGCGCTCGCCGGCGAGCTCGACCGCGGCGAGGCGCGCCTCGCGCTCGGCAGGCAAGCCACGGTGCGCGCCGCGGCGCTCATCAACGCGACCGCGGCGCACACGGCGGAGCTCGACGACATCTTCCGCGACGGCATCTATCACCCCGGGGCGCCGAGCATCGCCGCCGCCATGGCTCTGGCAAGCCGCGAGCGTCTCCTGCGCTCCATCGTGGTGGGCTACGAAATTTCCACCCGTATCGGCGCGGCGATGGGGCGCGCGCATTACAAGTACTGGCACAACACCGGCACGATCGGCTGCTTCGGCGCCGCCGCAGCCGCCGCGGAGGCGCTCGGCCTCGACGCGAACCGGTTCTCACACGCCCTTGCGACGGTGGCGACATTCTCGGCGGGGTTGCAGCAGGCGTTCCGCATGGACTCGATGTCCAAGCCTTTGCACGCGGGCCACGCCGCCGAAGCCGGCGTCCTCGCCGCGCTCGCCGCGCGGGAAGGTGTCACGGGGTCGCTCGACGTCATGGAGGGCGAGGCAGGGTACGGCCGCGCCATGGGCGGCGATCCGGACTGGGGCAGGGCCTTCGCGACCCTGGGCGAAGACTTCCACATCACGCGCATGACCTTCAAGAACCATGCGTGCTGTGGCCATACCTTTGCCGCCATCGATGGCGCAATTGCCTTGCAAAAGAAGCTGGACATCAAGGCTGCGGAGATCGAAGGCGTGGACGTGGCCACGTATCGCGCCGGACTCGAAGTCGCGCATTACGAAAATCCCGCGACGCCGGCCGAGGCGCGCTTCTCGCTGAAGTACGTCGTCGCCACGGGACTGATCCATGGAAGCGTGCGGCTTGCAGCATTCGAAAAGGAAAGGATCGAGGACCCGGCGACGCGGGCGCTCATGAAGCGCATCCAGGTGTCGCTCGATCCGCAGCTCGACGCCGCGTTCCCGGCGCAGCGCGCGGCGCGGGTCGCGATCCGCGCGGGCGGCCGGCGCGAGGAACACCTGCAGCCGACGCGCATCGGCGACCCGGACGCGCCGCTCTCCGACGCGCAACTCGAAGAGAAGTACCTCGAGCTCGCCATTCCGGTGATCGGCGAGCGCGCGGCAAGGGCCGAGCTGGAGCGTCTCTGGAACCTCGAACCGTAGAAGCGCTTTTCCGTCCGCGTGCCGTGGCGCTGATCGGCGCCTCGGGCGACCCGGCGAAGAACACCGCGCGCCCGCAGCGCTATCTGCGCAAGCACGGCTACACCGGCCGCATCGTCCCGATCAACCCTGGGCGCGAAGAAGTCCTCGGCGAAAAGGCGTTCGCGACCCTGTCCGACGTTCCCGGAGAGATCGATCACGCCTTCATCATGATCGAGGACGTCGAGCGCGCGATCGAGGCGTGCGGCGCGAAGCGCGTGCCGGTCGCGAGCATCTACAGCAACGGCTTTGCCGATTCCGGTCCGGACGGGGCCGCGAGACAGAAAAAGCTCGTCGCGGCCGCCCAGGCGCTCGGCGTACGCATCCTCGGGCCGAACAGCATGGGAGTCGTGGACATTCCGGGGCGAATGGCGTTGACGGTCAACGCCATTCTGGAGATGGAGCGCTTGCCCGCGGGCGGTACGAGCATCGTCTCGCAAAGCGGGACCATGCTCGGCACGGTGCTCTCGCGCGGCGCGGCGCGCGGCCTGGGTTTCGCCAAGCTCGTGTCGGTGGGCAACGAGGCCGACCTCGGGGTGGGCGAGCTCGTTCAGCTCCTCGCCGCCGATGACGATACGCGCGTGGTGCTGCTTTTTCTCGAGACCATTCGCGACGCCCGGGCGCTCGCCAGCGCGTGCCGCGCATGCCATGCCGCGGGTAAGCCGGTCGTGGCCTACAAGCTGGGCCGCTCGGCGCTCGGCGAAGCGCTGGCGCGCTCGCATACCGGCGCGCTCGCCGGCGCCGATGCCGCGATCGATGCCTACTTCCGCGATTGCGGCATCATGCGCGTGGATCTGCTCGAGACGCTGATCGAAATCCCGCCGCTCCTCACCGGGCGCAAGCCCCCGAACCTGGGGCGGGCAGGGCGCATCGCGGTGGTGACCACCACCGGCGGCGGTGCCGCGGCTGCGGTCGACCGTCTCGGCATGCTCGGGGTCGAGCTCGCATCGATCACCGATCTCACCATGGCCGCGACGCAGGAGAGCTACGGCGCCACGCTGAAGCGCCTGCTCGGCGCGCCCGAGTGCGACGCCGTGCTCGCGGTGGTGGGGTCGTCCGCCCAGTTTCATCCCCAGCTCGCGGTCGAGCCGATCCTGCGCGCAGCCGCCTCGCACAAGCCGCTCGCAGCTTTTCTCACCCCACATGCCGAAGAATCGGCTGCGCTTCTCGCTGCGCGCGGCATCGCCGCTTTCCGCACGCCCGAGGCCTGCGCCGACGCGCTTGCCGCTTTTCTCAAATGGCAGGCGCCGCGCGCGGCGCCTGCTTGCGCGGCGCCGGATCTGAAGGGCAAGACGGAGCCCTTCGAATTCTTCGCCGCACTCGGGGTGCCGGTGGCGCCATGGCAGATCGCGCGGCCGCCGCACT
>JBJMWH010000196.1:0-5128 GCA_045810245.1 Burkholderiales bacterium
GCAACATCTGGAACTCCGCCAACGAGCGTAACGCCATCGTGGTGGTCACGAGGGACCGCGGCGTGGTGGAGATTTTCCGCAACCCGGTCGTGAGCGGCCTGAGGAACACCGGCCCACTCGAACTACCCACGAGCCCGGTCCTGATCGGCAAGCGGTTTTGCACCGCCAACTCCGATGGCAACCGGCGCGACAACTCGCCCAACTCCGCTGGCGAAGTAAACCAGGGCGGCCCGGCCGGCCGGCGCGGCAAGATCTCGTGCATGGACCAGGAGCTCGAGATTCCGGGAGCGCGCCTGCCGGTGCGCTAGCGCTTCACGAGGCTGAAGAAGTCCTCGGCTGCGAGCTGCGATTTCGCCATCGCCCGGTAGGCGGCCTGCACCTCTTTCGCGAGCGGCACGTCGACGCCCGCCTGGCGCGCCGTCTCGACGATGAGATCGAGGTCCTTCAGCACCAGCGCGCCGGTCGCAGTCGGCGTGTAGTCGCGTCGACGCAGCGGGTCGAGCTTGTACTTGACGAGCGGCGAGGCGACCACGCTTTCGCCCACAAGATCGAGCATCGCTTCCCAGCCGATGCCGCCCTTTTGCGCGAGCGCCAGCGTCTCGCCCATCATGCCCGCCGTCACGGCGACCATGAGATTCACGGCGAGCTTGGCGTAGCGCGCCTCCTCGCCTTCGCCGAGCCAGATCTGCGCACGGCTGTAGGCGGCAAGCGCTTCCCGCGCCGCGTCGAAAGAGGCCTTGGCGCCTGATACGAAGGTGGTCAGGCCGCCCGATTCCGCGAGATTGACGCTGCCCGAGATCGGCGCTCGCAGATAGGCGATGGGGCGCGGCCGCAGCGCCTCGGCCACCGTGGCCGAGGCCACGGGCCCGACAGTGGAGGTATCCACCACGATCGCGGCGGCAGGCGTCGCGGCGGCAAGCCTGCGCGCAACGTCCACCAGCACGGTCTCTGTAGGCAGCGAGGTGAAGACGATCGCCGCGTCGGCCACCGCTTCTTCGATGCTCGAGGCAGCCGCGAGCCCGCGGCCCTCGGCCATCGCAATGCGCTCTCTGCTGATGTCGAAACCAGTGACCCGCCACCCAGCCGCGACGAGTCGGGCCGCCATGGGCAGCCCGATGAGTCCGAGCCCGAGCCACGCGATCCGCTTGTCCGGCACGGCTACTGGAGGACCGAGATGCCGGCCTTGGCGATCTGCTCGTCCTCGTGCGACTGCACGCCCGAAACGCCGACTGCGCCGATACATTCCCCGTCGATCACGATCGGCAGGCCGCCCTGCACCGGCGTGATTCCGGGCATCTTGAGCATGGCCGTGCGTCCGCTCTTGATGCGCTCTTCCCACATCGCGGTCGAGCGCCGGGTCTCGGCGGCGGTGCGGCCTTTTTCGATCGCGATGCGCGAGTTGGCCGGCGTCGCGCCGTCCATGCGGAAGAGATGCAGCAGGTGTCCGCCGTCGTCCACGATCGCGACGCAGACGTTCCAATTGTTCTTTCTCGCCTCGGCTTCGGCGGCGGCCGACATCCTCTTGCAATCCTCCAGCGTGAGCATCGAGCGGGTCTTCATACGCGGACTGTACACCGTGTCGCCGCATAGCGGCACCGTAGGCCGATCGGAGCTGTGCGCTTCGATCGGTACGGCGGTTGCACGGGCATGGCAAGGCAGCCATGCGGAGTCGTGTCTGTGGCGGATAGCGATCTCGAGTTCGTAGTCGTGCGGGACCCGACCGAGTTGCAGGTACACCTGGCAGCCTGGGAGGATCTCGGCGCGTACGCGATGGAGCCAAATCCGTTCTACGAGCCGTTCATGCTGTTGCCGGCGGTCGAATTGTTCGGGCAGGATAGCTCGCTCCAGTTCGTCTTCATCTACACGGCGAGACGTGGTCATCGCGTGCTCCTCGCGCTCCTTCCAATGGAACGCGCGAACCGGTACCGCGGCCTGCCGCTCGCTCATCTGCGTCTGTGGATGCATCGCCATTGCTACCTTTGCACGCCGCTCATCCGCCGTGGCCAGGCGACGCGTTGCCTGCGCGGCTACCTCGACTGGCTGGAGACCCACGACACCGGTGTTGTCATCGAGTGGCGAAACGTCAACGCAGATGGCGCTTTTCTGACGGCATTCACCGAGGTCCTCGAGGATGCGCAGCGTGCGTACGTTCCGTACGAGTTCAGCCGTGCGCTGCTGAGGCCGCGCCGGGACAGTGAAAGCCTGCTGAAAGAGACGCACTCGCGAAAGGCGCGCCACGAGCTGCGCCGCCTCGAACGGCGCCTCGCCGAAAACGGCAAACTCGAGTACCGGGAATTGCAAATCCGGGATGATGCGGCGCAATGGATCGACGCTTTCCTCGAGCTCGAGCGCCGCGGCTGGAAAGGAAAGCACGGCACTGCACTTGCCTGCCGGGACCCGGACCGCCGCTTCTTCGCGCAGTGGGCGAGCGAAGCCGCCCGGCGCGGGCGCCTCATGATGCTGGCGCTTACCGTTGGCGGCCGTATGGTCGCGATGAAATGCAACCTGCTTGCCGGCAGGGCGTCGTACGCCTTCAAGATCACCTACGATGAGGACTACGCGCGCTATTCGCCCGGCGTCCTCTTGGAGATGGAGAACATCCGTCGCTTCCATGCGCGCGGCGATCTTTTGTGGATGGATTCGTGCGCTGACCCGCGAAACTGGATGATGAATCGCATATGGCCCGACCGGCGCGGGATGACCACGCTGGTGATGCCGGGAGGCAATTTTGCCGGGCCGCTTTTCGTGCGTGCGCTTCCTTTCGCGCGACTGTTGAAACGCATGGCGTTGGGCCAGCCGACGCCGCTCGCCGGGGCCTGAATGGTGCAGCCCTTCGGCCGCATGGTCGCACACGCGCGCGCCGTGGCGGCGGGCCGCTACGAGGGCTGGCTTGAAGCGCGCATGGAGCGGCGCCTGGGCGTCGACACGGCGGGGATCGACCACGACCTTGCTGGGCTAGGGGTCCCCGCGGCCGGTCTGGCTCACGCATATGCCTATCAGCCGATTCAGCTCCGCGTTTTCGCGCGGATGCTGCGCGTAGCGGCGATCGAGCCGGCGCTGTACACCATGGTCGACTTCGGGTCGGGAAAAGCGAGGGCGCTGATCCTGGGCGCGGAATACGGATTCGAGCGCCTCATCGGGATCGAGCTCGCCCCTGCGCTGCACGAGGCAGCGGTCCGCAACGTAGAAGCATATCGGCAGCGCCGGCCCCACGCGCCGCCGATCGAATTGCATTGCGGCGACGCAGCCGCATGGCCGATTCCAGAAGAGCGCCTGTTCGTCTTCCTGTACAACCCGTTCGCCGAACCGGTGGTGGCAAGGATCGCACGGCGCCTGGAAATTTCGCTTCGCCGGCGACCCCGCCAAGCAGTGGTGGCCTACCGTAATCCACTGCATTCGGGTGCGTTCGAGACGCTCACATCCCTGGAGCGGGTTACGGCAAACAGCAGCTTCGCGCTGTACCGGACGCGCCCTACACGCTCAGCGCGTCGCGGATTTGCTGCAGGGCGGACGGATCTTCGATGGTGGTGAGATCGCCCGGGTCGCGGCCCTCGGCGAGCGCCTGGATCGAACGCCGCAGGGTTTTTCCGGAGCGCGTCTTTGGCAGCAGCGTCACGAAATGCACGGCCTTGGGCCGTGCGATCGCGCCGAGCTGCTTGTCCACGGTCTGCAGCACTTCCTTCTCGAGGCGCACGCGCGCCTCGTCGTCGAGGTTCGCCTTGGCGACCGCGAAGGCAATCGGCATCTGGCCCTTGAGCGCGTCGGCGACGCCGACTACCGCGCATTCCGCGATGCCCGGATGCATGTTCACCGCTTCCTCGATCTCGCGCGTGCCCAGGCGGTGGCCCGCCACGTTGATCACGTCGTCGGTGCGGCCGAGGATGAAGTAATAGCCGTCCTTGTCGCGGATGCCCCAGTCGAAGGTCGAGTAGACCAGCTGGTTCTTGAAGTCCTTGAAATAGGTGTTCACGAAGCGCTCGTCGTCGCCCCAGAGCGTCGACATGCAGCCCGGGGGCAGCGGCGGCGTGACCGTCACCACGCCTTTCTCGCCGTCGTTGACTTCCTTTCCCGTGACTTCATTCAGGAGCCGCACGTCGTAGCCATATACGGGGAAGCTCGGCGAGCCCATCTTGAGCGGCGTCTTCTCCACGCCGGGGACCGCGGAGAGCAGTGGCCAGCCAGTCTCTGTCTGCCAGTAATGGTCGATCACCGGGCGGCGCAGCGATTCGGTGATCCAGGCATGCGTCGGCTCGTCGAGCGGCTCGCCGGCGAGGAACAGATGCTTGAGCGAAGACAGGTCGTATTTCGCGAGGTAAGCGGGGTCGTGCTTTTTCAGCACCCGGACCGCGGTCGGCGCCGAGAACATCACCGCAACCTTGTAGTCCTGCACGATCTTCCACCACACGCCCGCGTCGGGCCGGATCGGCACGCCCTCGTACAGGATCGTGGTCACGCCGGCGATCAGCGGCGCGTAGACGATGTAGGAGTGCCCGACCACCCAGCCGATGTCGGAGGTGGTGAACATGGTCTCGCCGGCCTCGGCGCAGAAAATGCGCTTCATCGACGAGGCCAGCGCCACCGCATAGCCGCCCACGTCGCGCTGCACTCCCTTCGGCCGCCCGGTGGTGCCCGATGTATAGAGGACGTAGGAAGGCTCGTTCGATTCGAGCCAGGCGCAGGCGACCTCGGCGCCGCGGTGCTTCTGCGCCAATGCGTTCCAGTCGACGTCGCGTCCCGGCACGACGGGAAGGCGCTCGTCGAGCCCGCGGTTGAACAGCAGCACCTTGTGCGGCGGGTGCTTGGCCAGCTTCAGCGACTCGTCGACGAGCGACTTGTACAGCACCGCCTTCCCCATGCGGCTGCCGCCGTCGGCGGTGATCATGAGCGCCGGTCTTGCGTCGTCGATGCGCGCCGCGAGGCTCGCCGCGGCGAAGCCGCCGAACACCACCGAGTGGATCGCGCCGATGCGCGCGCAGGCGAGGATCGCGAAGCACGCCTCGGGGATCATCGGCATGTAGATGATCACGCGGTCGCCCTTCTTCACGCCGAGCGACTGCATCATCGCGGCCGTCTCATTGACGCGGGCGTGGAGCTCTCGGTAACTGAAGGTCTGGGTCTTGTCGACCTC
>JBJMWH010000197.1:0-4118 GCA_045810245.1 Burkholderiales bacterium
CGCTCGCCAAAGGCCTGCGCGCGCGGCTCGCCGAAAACGCCGGCGATACCGAGCGGCGCATGAACCTCCTGCGCGAAGCGCACCAGGCACAGGTGTTCCGCTTCCTCGCGCAGGACCTCGCCGGCCATCTCACCGTCGAGCGGCTTGCCGACCATCTCTCGGCCCTCGCGGACCTGGTGCTCGAAATCACCATCGGGCTCGCGTGGGAGGAGCTGCCGCGCCGCCACCGCGCCGACGCGCCGCGCTTCGCGGTCATCGCCTACGGCAAGCTCGGCGGCAAGGAGCTCGGCTATGCCTCGGACCTCGACATCGTGTTCCTCTACGACGACGCGCACGAGCAGGCACAGGAGGTGTACTCGCGCCTCGCGCTGAAGCTGCAGAGCTGGATCACCACGCGCACCTCGGCCGGCGTGCTGTTCGAGACCGACCTCGCGCTGCGCCCGAGCGGCGGTGCGGGGCTGATGGTGTCGTCGCTCGAGGCGTTCGAGCGCTATCAGGAGCGCGACGCATGGGTCTGGGAGCACCAGGCGCTGACGCGCGCGCGCTACAGCGCGGGCGACGCGGCCGTCGGGTCCTCCTTCGAATCGCTCAGGGAAAAAATATTGCGCCGCCGGCGAGACCCGACCGAGCTCGCAGCCAAGATCACCGAGATGCGCGCCAGGATGCACGCCGCCCACCCCAATCGCTCCGGCCTGTTCGATCTCAAGCACGATACCGGCGGCATGATCGACGTCGAGTTCGCGGTGCAGTACCTCGTTCTCGCCTTTTCCCACCCATACGAGGAATTGACGCGGAATCTGGGCAACATCGCGCTGCTCGGCATGGCCGCCGGGCTCGGCCTGATCGATCGCTCGGTTGCCGAGCGCTGCCGCAACGCCTACCGCGAGTTCCGCCGCCTGCAGCACGCCCTGCGGCTGAACGGCGCGCAGTACGCTCGCGTGCCCCCCGAGCCGGTGAGCGCGCACGCCGAGGCCGTGCGCGAGCTCTGGCGGCTCACCGTTTCCCAAGGTTCTTGATTTCGGGCGAATCGGTGTCGAGCTCACCTTCGCGCAGCTTTTTGCGAGCCGCCCTCGCAAGCGCGGCATAGTGCCGCCTATAGCGGTCGAGCTCCTCGTCCTCGAGGTGCTCGAGGTTGAGCAGCGCGTTGTGCGCGCCCTGGGTCGCCCGGATCAGCTCGTCGAGCTTGATCTGCATCGCCTCGGTGTCGCGGTTCTGCGTGTTCTGGATCAGGAACACCATCAGGAAGGTAATGATCGTGGTCGAGGTGTTGATCACGAGCTGCCAGGTATCGCTGAACTGGAACAACGGGCCGCTTGCCGCCCACAGCACGACCGCGGCGCACGCCGCCAGGAAGGCGACGGGGCGACCGGTCCACACCGCCAGCCTGCGCGCAAAGTCGGAGAAGCGGAACCGGCCCATCGCACTGTGCCTCCTGGTTTTCATGCGAAAGCTCTCCATGTTCATGGCTACAATAGCGGCTGATACGCGAAGGGAGATTACCTCCGATGGCGAACGAGAAGGAACCGGGCGCGCCGCTTTCCATGGCGGACCGCGACGGCTGGATCTGGTACGACGGAAAGCTCGTGGAGTGGCGCTCGGCCACCACCCACGTGCTCACGCACTCGCTGCACTACGGGCTGGCGGTGTTCGAGGGCGTACGCGCGTACAAGACCGCGATCGGGACCGCCATCTACCGTCTGAAGGAGCACACCGATCGCCTGTTCAACTCGGCGCACATCTACATGATGAAGATTCCCTTCGGCCGGGCTGAGCTGATGGAGGCGCAGCTGCAGGTGGTGCGCGAGAACAGCCACGAGGCCTGCTACGTGCGGCCCATCGCCTTCTACGGCTCCGAGAAGATGGGCGTGTCGCCAGTCGGCGCCAAGGTGCACGTCGCGATCGCGGCCTGGCCGTGGGGCGCGTACCTCGGCCCCGACGCGCTGGAGAAGGGCATCCGCGTCAAGACCTCGTCGTATGCGCGCCACCATGTCAACGTCACCATGGCGCGAGCCAAGATGTCGGGCACGTATCCGAACTCGGTGCTCGCCACGCTCGAGGCGACCCAGCATGGCTACGACGAGGGCCTGCTCCTCGATGTCGACGGCTTCGTCGCCGAAGGCGCCGGCGAGAATATTTTCATGGTCAAGGAAAACAAGATCTACGAGCCCGAGCTCACTTCCGCGCTTACCGGCATCACGCGCGCCTCGGTGATCGAGCTCGCGCAGGAGCTCGGCTACCCGGTGATCTCCAAGCGCCTCACGCGCGACGACATCTACATCGCCGACGAATGCTTCTTCACCGGCACCGCAGCCGAAGTGACGCCGATCCGCGAGCTCGACGGCCGCACCATCGGCGAGGGGCGTGCCGGGCCCGTCACGAAGGCGATCCAGAAGGCTTTCTTCGACGTCGTCAGCGGCCGCGACGAGAAGCGCAGGCACTGGCTCACGCCGGTCGGCCAGCGGGGCCGGCGTTGAAGGCCGAGGAAGCACGCCGGCTCGAGATCACCGAGAAGCAGCTCCCGCTGCACTGCCCGCTTCCCGGGGCGCCGCTCTGGGCGCGCCATCCGCGGGTGTTCCTCGACGTCGCCCGCGAGGGCGAGACCCGCTGTCCCTATTGCGGCACGCTGTACGTCTATAAAGGCGCCGCTGTCAAAGGGCACTAGGTGCCCCGGATCCTGGTCGTAGCGCCGAACTGGATTGGCGACGCCCTGATGGCGCAGCCGCTGCTCGCGCGGCTGCGCAGCCGTACCCCCGGTGCGCGGATCGACGTGCTCGCGCCCGACTGGGTCGCCCCGGTGGCGCGGCGCATGGCCGAGGTGGAGGACGTGATCGCGGTGCCTTTGCGGCACAAGACGCTTCAGCTCGGTTCCCGCTGGCGCATCGCGCGCGAGCTGAAGGCGCGCCGCTACGATGAGGCGTTCGTCCTGCCGAACAGCTGGAAGTCGGCGCTGACGCCGTTTTTCGCCGGCATTCCGGTGAGAACAGGCTATGTCGGCGAAGCGCGCTATGGCCTCCTCAACAACATTCACAAGAACGCTGCTCCGGGGATGGCCCTTCACTACGCGAGGCTCTCCGAGCCCCCTGGCACGCAAGTGAAGGAACCCTTGCCCGAACCGCGCCTGCGGATCGCGGCGCCGGAGATCGAGACGGCCCGGCGGCGTTTCGGAATCCACGGGCCCTACGGCGTCTTCTGTCCAGGCGCCGAGTACGGCCCGGCCAAGCGTTGGCCCTACTTCCGCGAGCTCTCGGCGCGGCTTGAAGGACAGACCGTGATCCTGGGCTCGGCCAACGACCGGGAGGCGGCGCAAGGAATTCTCGGCCGCAACCTCGTCGGCGAAACCCAGCTCGACGAGGCGATCGCCCTCATTGCCGGCGCCGACCACGTGGTCACCAACGATTCGGGGCTGATGCACGTGGCCGCGGCGCTCGGTCGGCCCCTGGTGGCGCTATTCGGCTCGTCGAGCCCGAAGCACACCCCGCCGCTTTCGCCGGCGGCCCGGGTCATCTGGCTCGGCGTCGAATGCAGCCCCTGCTTCCAGCGCGACTGCCCGCTGGGGCATTTCCGCTGCATGCGAGAAATGACGGTGGAAACCGTGCTGCAGGAAATCCACAATCTCGCCGCGTGAGCACCAGGATCTTCCCGACCGCGCAGGACGCCGAGAACGCCTTTTACGAGGCGCTCGAGCGCGGCGACCTCGAAGGCATGATGGCGGTGTGGGCGGAGGACGAGGAGATCATCTGCGTGCACCCCGGCGGCCCGCGCCTGTCCGGGCCCGACGAGGTGCGCAGCAGCTGGGCGCGCATCTTTTCGGTCGGCGCCGGGCCGCGCGTGCACAT
This sequence comes from Burkholderiales bacterium, assembly GCA_045810245.1. Lineage (GTDB taxonomy): Bacteria > Pseudomonadota > Gammaproteobacteria > Burkholderiales > SG8-39 > SCGC-AG-212-J23. The sequence continues at coordinate 3,837 of JBJMWH010000197.1, forward strand.
CCCGCAGCAGGTCGCCCTCTCGGCGATGATGATCGCCGTGCACAGCGTGCACGAGAACTTCACCGTCGAAGGTGATGCGCGTGCGCAGGTGCCGGTGATCGCGACCAACGTGTACCTGCGCACCGCCGCCGGGTGGCGCATGATCGTGCACCACGCTTCGCCCGCGCCGGTGCAGGCGCCGCCGGTCGAGCCGCGCGAAGCCCCGCCGAAGTTCCTGCATTGAGCTTTTGTTCCCCTTGGTGGCTGCCTGGCGGCCACCTGCAAACGATCGCGCCCTCGCTC
>JBJMWH010000198.1:0-7959 GCA_045810245.1 Burkholderiales bacterium
ACTCCAGGCCGCAAGCTCGGCGCCGCGCGCCTGCAGCGTCTCTGAATCGACCGTGCTGGCCCCTAGACGGAAAGTGCCATCGGAGCCGTGCGAGATGATGTGCACAGCGGAAACATCCTGCCGCGCAGCGAGCTCGGCACCGATGCGCGCGAGGCCGTCCTCGTCCGCCCCGATGCGCACGACCTCGATCGCTCGTCCCGGCTGCGCCGCGATGTCGGCGACGAGACGGTCGGCATCGGGCGTCGCGGCGTCGACGAACACGATTTCGCGCGCCTGCATCTGCGACGCGTCCGCCTGCGGCTGGACCGCCGGCGGCGCGCTCTCGAGCAGGCGCTGCTCGGCTACCGGCGAGATGAGCGCCGCGCCGAGCAGCGACGCGCCGAGATCGGCCGAGTACAGAAGGCGCGGCTCCAGCGCTTCGACCACGAAGCGCTGGAGCCTGCGGGGCGCGGGTTGCCTAGACCTTGCCACCGGATTTCACCTGGGGCCGGGTGCGGGCCGGCCGCATTTCGGGCACCGGCTTGCCGATGGGCGGCTCGCCGACCGTACCGGCCTGGGTGTCCGTGCCGAGCTCGACCCTGCAGCGCAGGCCGGCGGGCACCTCGTAATTCGCATTAGGGAGCTGGAGGCGCGCGCGGAAGGTGTTGCTCGGGCCGTCGATCAGCGGATCGACCAGCACCACCTTGGCGAGGCGCGGCTTCGCATTCGGCAGCTCGGGCACCACGTTCAGGAACGAGCCCGTCTGGATCGAGCCGAAGAGCTGCGCCGGCACGACGAGCTCCACGCGCAGCGGGTCGATGGTGGCGAGGCGCACGATCGGTTTTTCCTCGACGCGCTCGCCCGGCGACACGTAGCGCTCGGCGATGACGCCGTTCGCAGGGCTGCGGATGGTGCGCATGCCGAGCTGCGCCTCGGCGAGCTTCAGCTCGCGATCCCAGATGCGGCGTTGCTCGCGGGCCTGCGCCAGCTTCTGCTCCGCGACATCGGCGTCGGCGCGCGCCTGCTCCAGCGCCTGGCTCGAGATGAACTTGCGGTCCACCAGATCCTGGGCGCGCTCGTGCTTGCGCCGGGCGAGGTCGTAGTTCGCCTGCGCCGCCTGGACTTCGGCGGCCACGTCCGCCTTGGTGGCGGCGACGCCTACCGCCGCGCGTTCCACGTCGGCCCGCAGCGTAGCGATCACCTGGCCCTTCCTCACGCGGTCGCCCCGCTCGACCTCGATCGACTCGATGACGCCGATGACCGGGCTGCCGAGCTCGACGACCCGGTGCGGCTCGATGAGGCAGCCGAGCGGCTGGAGGCTTTGCGCGCCGGCGCCGCCCGAGAGCGGGAACAGCGCGGCGAAGCTGCACAGCACGCGGATTCGCTTGATCGTCATGGTCCCTCAGCTCCCAGAATCGGTTCGCGCCCCATCGCGCGGTCCTGCCGCCAAAGTGCACGCCGGGCGGCGCGCTCCTGGTGCAACTTCGCCCGCAGCTCGAGGCCCACGAGCAGCCGCGCGAGCCACGCCGGCCGCAGCTCCGCGTCGCGTCGGGGCAGCCTGGCATCGAGCACGTGAAGGGTTTCGCAGCTACCCGGCTCGCCGCGCCGCGCGCAGCGCCCGAGAAACTGCCGGTCGATGCGGGCCGAAGGGTTCGCCTGGCACAGAATCACGTGCAAGCCGCCGCGCCGGGCGACTTCGGGATCGAGCGCGATATCGGTGCCGCGGCCCGCCATGCTGGTGGCCACGGTGATGCGCCCCGGCGCGCCGGCCGCGGCGACCACGTCGGCTTCGGCGCGGTCGTGGCGGGCGTTCAGCAGCGCAGGGTCGAGGCCTTCGGCGTGCATCGCCTCGGAGAGCGCCTGCGAATCGGCAACCGTATCGGTGCCGATCAGGACCGCGCGTCCGGCATCGCGCAGCTCGCGCGCGCGCTGCACCACGAACGCCCACCGTGCCTGTGCGTCGGCGAACACGCGGGTCGGGAGGACCGTGCGCAGGCTGGGAGTGCGCAAAGGCACCTGCGCCACGCGCAGCCCGTACACCTGCGCAAGCTCCCTGCGCCCCTCCGAGAGCGTCCCGCTCATGCCGCAAAGCCGGAGATAGCGGCTGAAGAATCGCTGATAGGTAATCTCGGCCGCGGTCTCGACCACCTGGCCCGGACGGCAGCCTTCCTTGAGCTCGATCATCTGGTGCAGCCCGCGCGACCAGGCGCGCCCCGGCGCCGTGCGTCCGGTCGTCGCGTCGATCAGCTCCACGCGGCCCTCGCGCACGAGGTAGTCGCGGTCGCGGTGGAAGAGGTGGAGCGCACAGAGCGCGAGACTCACTGCCTCCTCGCGGTAGCGCGGCAAGGCCCACAGGCGGTCGGCGCCATGCGCGCTCGCGGCGAGCGACTCGCGTCCGGAGCGAGTCAGCTCGGCGCTGCGGTGCTCGGCGTCGAGCGAGAAGTCGCGGCTTTGCGCGAGGCAAGCGGCAAGCTCGAGCGCGCGCTCGAAATGCTCGGGGCGGCTTGGCGTCGCCCCGGCGCGCGACAGGATGAATGGCACGCGCGCTTCGTCCAGCAGCACGCTGTCGGCTTCGTCGATGATCGCCATGCACAGTCCGCGCAGCACGGTGGCGCGGGCCGCAGGTCCGCCGATGCGCTCGTGCAGGGTACCGGCGTCGCGGCCGCGGACCATCGAATCGCGCAGATAGTCGAACACCAGCTCTTTCGCCGTGCAGTAGGTGATGTCGCAGGCGTAGGCCGCGCGGCGCGCGGCCGCGTCCATCTGCTGCGTGACGATGCCGGTGGTGAGCCCCAGGCGGGCATAGAGCGGCCGGAGGTGCTCGCCGTCGCGACGGGCAAGGTAATCGTTCACCGTGATGAGGTGCACCGGCACGCGCGCCAGCGCCGCCACGGCCGCTGCCAGGGCCGCGGCGAGGGTCTTGCCCTCCCCCGTGGCCATCTCCGCCAAGCGCTCGTCGAGCATCGCGCGCGCGGCATGGAGCTGGACGGCGTGGGGCCGAGTGCCAAGCTCACGCGCGGCGAGCTCGCCGACGATCGCGAGGGCAAGCGCCATCCCAGGCTCGTTGAGACCTTGTTGCGCGAAACGCCGGCGCAGCTCGGTCAGCCGCGTCGTGAGCGCCTTGTCGCCAATAGTCCGCAGGTCCATGCGCTGCACGCGGTGCACGAACGCGGCGTAGCGGTGCGTCCTCGGCATCGGCAGCGGCGTCTCCCGGCTGCGCTCGCGGCGCTCCGGATAGCGCCCCCACAGGGCGCCCGGCATGGGTAGTTGGGCGGCGCGCATCAGCTCGAGGGATTGAAGTGTTTGAGAAATGCCTGGCGCGCCCGGCGCTGCCATTGCATCGCGAGCGGCTCGGCGCCCAAGTCGAAGCGCACCCAGGCGCGCTCGCCCAGGCGCTGAAGCGAGGACTCCTCGAGCGCGACATCGAAGAGAAACAGAGGATCGAGGGCACGTGTGCCCGCCTTGTCCGCGGGATCGACCGCGTGCGGTCCGCCCGCCGGAGCACCGAGCGCCGCACTCGGCAGGACGCGGGTCGAGGCCGGGACCTCGCGCGCCAACCGCGCCGGCCGTGTCGCGCTTTCATCGGCGAGCCGCACTTCCACCCGCCGGGTGCGTCCGCGCAAGAGCGCCGCATGCTCCTGGGGAACCGCCACCCGCACGAGCGGCGGCGCGTCCTCGAGGACGTAGGCGAGCGTCGCGCCTTTCTGGACAAAGCTTCCGGGAAGGTCCTGGCCGCGCGCCAGCACGAGCCGCCCGGCGGCTTTGCTGCGCACCGTCCATTGCGCGATGCGCTGCTCGGCGCGTTCCAGCTCGGCGCGCGTGCGCTCGAGGTCCTCGATGACGTTTCGCGCCTGCGCGGGCTCCCGGAGGATCGCGTCGTACTGGCGCGCGCTCAGGCCAAGCAGCCGCGCGCGTAGCGTATCGCGCTCGGCGAGCAGCGCGGGCTCCACGAGCACGACGAGCGGCGTGCCCGGCTCGACCCACGTGCCGTCGCGCGCAAGGACCTCGGCCACGAAGCCTTCGGCTTCGGCGCGTACGCGGGCATGGTCCGCCGGCCACACCACGCCCTGGACGAGCACCGTGCTCGGCACCGGCAGCGCAAGCAGCACGCCGGCCGCGAGCCCCCCCGCCAGCCCGGCGAGCCGGGCGGCGCGCCGCCGCGGCCTGCCAACCGGAACGGCGTGCCACAGGTTGCGAGCCGACTGCCACGTCGGGCGCAGCACGACGAAAAACGCGAGCGCCGCCGCCGCGAACCAGCCGAGCAGCGCCGATTTTTCGCCCACCCACAGCACGAGGCCGACGGAGAGGGCGAAGCGGTAGCACCAGGAAACCGGCGCGTAGGCGATCAGCCACTTGAGCTCACCCGGACCGTGGGCGGGAGCCATCGAGGCATCGCTGCCGAGGAGCCTTCCCCCGAGGTGCAGCCAGTACGCGTGGCTGCGCACGGCGAGATTCGGTGAATCGACGAGGTCGCACAGCGCGTGGTAGCCGTCGAAGCGCAGCAGCGGATTGGCGTTGAAGAGGAGCGACGAGCCCAGGCACACCACGAGCAGCACGAAGGCGACGTCGCTCAATGCGCCCCGCTCCAACGCGAGCCACGCGAGCAGCGCCGCGGCGCCGACGGCAAGCTCGACGCCGATGCCGGCCAGGCTCACGCCCGCGCGCCGCCAGCGGCTGCGGAACGCCCCCGCAGCGGAAGCGTCCATGTAGGGCGCAGGCGTAAAGAAGAGGAAGGTGACGCCGAACTCGTGGACTTCGCCACCCCAGCGCCGCACCGCCAGCGCGTGCGCCAGCTCGTGCACGAGCTTCACCACCGGGTAGCTCGCCCAGACGAGCGCCAGGTAGTAGCCGCTCGCGAGATGGGTCGCGGCGTGGGCGCGCAGCGCGTCCCAGTTCAAGGCGGCGCCGAGCGCGGCGACGAGCACGAGTACTGCGAACGCGACGCCCACCGCGGGATGGAACAGGCGCAAGGCGTACGGCTCGATGCGGGCGAGGAGCGCGCTCGGATCGAAGAGCGGCATCGAGAACGCGAGCGGATTGACGAGCGGCCGCCGGCGGCGCGCACGCTCGGCGCTGCGCCGGAAAAGCCCGCCGATGTCCGCGCCCTGCAGCTGCACCAGCTCCGCCTCCGCCAGCCGCTGCAGCGTGCGCACGATCTCGTCCTGGTCGGGCGCGCTTTCACCAAACCGCTCGAGGAGGAGGCTCCAAAGCTCGTTCACCGAGGCTCGGCCGTCGAAGCGGCCGATGAACTCGTAGGCGGCGGCGTTGATGCGGTGCTGCTTGCCGCTCGCCTCGTCGGCGAGCAGGTACCAGGTTTCGCCGCGGTATCTCTGCCGCTGCACGCGTACGCCACCGCGCAGCCGCGGCCGCAACCCGCTTACCCGGTACCACAGTGGGCTGAAGAGGGAGCTCTGCACGCTAGACCCCCACCGACCAGGCCGCGAGGCGCAGCCATTCGACGATGCGGTGCGTGGCGATCCAGGCCGCCGGGCGCCGACCCGCGCCGATCTTCGCCACGCCGCGCATTCCGGGACGCAACGCCGTGCCGTCGGCTTCGAGCGCGCCTTCCACCTCGAAGAAGTTGCGGCCGTCGGCGGCGACCGCCACCGGCAGCGCACGCACGACGTTGAAGTCGAAGACCGACTCCGGGACCGCCGCGAGCGCGAGCCGGCCCTGCACGCCTGTGGCGACGAGCCCGACGTCGCGCTCGTCGACTTCGATGATCAGACGGTACCGGGCGTCGGGCGCGAGCGTAAGGAGCACTTCCCCGCGCTGAACCGGCGCGCCGAGCTGCTGCGGCAGATCGCCCTTGATCACGATGCCGTCGAACGGCGCGCGCAGCTGGGCGCGCTGGAGCTGGTTCTCGACGAGCTGAAGCTGCGCCTGGGCTTCGGCGGCGCGTGCCTGGTTGATGACGAGCTGGGTGCGGTCGGCGCGGGCGAGCGCGGCCTTGTAGACGTTCTCGTGCTGCGCGAGCTCGCTCCGGCGCTTCAGGCGCTCGGCCTGCAAGTCCTGCGTAGCGAGCTCGGCCAGGATCTGCCCCGACTTGACGAGGTCGCCCGGGCGCACGTTGACCTGCTCCAGAAAGCCGTCCACCGGTGCGACGACCACGCGCTGCACCGAGCCTTCGAGGCGCGCAGGCGCGGCGATGTAATAGGGAACCGGCACGAAGAGCAGCAACGCGGCTGCGATCCCGGCTCCCGCGAGCCACAGCCTCGCGCGCCGTCCCTCCGGCGAAGCGAGCTTCGTCCACAGGCCGCGCATCGCATCCGCGGTCGAGGCCGCCCAGCCGCGCTCGGCGCGGTGCTTGAGCGACAGGATCGGCGCCGCGAGGGCGGCAGCATCCTCGCAGAAGTCAGCTTCTGCGGCGGTGAACCGCGCCGGAGCGCGTTCGAGGGTGAGCGCGCCCACCGGCTTGCCGGCATCAACGAGCAGCACCGTGCAGACCGCCCGCGCGTCCGTGCCGACAAGCTCGGCATGCGCCAGCGAAACCTGCGGCACCGCGCCTTCGCGCGGCGGCACGACGACGCTGCTCGCCTGCTCGAGCGCCTCGTCCATCGCGGCCGCGATTCGCTCCGATACCGCCTGGCGCGGGTCGAAGTCGGCGGCGTGCGAGAGTGCGACGACCGCGCTGCAATCGCCCTGGACCCAGCCGACGGCAACCCGATCGCAGCTCAGCCGGTCGCAAAGCGCCGTGGCGAGCGCGGCCGCGGCCTGTGCAAAGCCGCGGTGCCACAGCACGGTGGTTTGCATGCGCAACAGATCCGCGGCGCCCGCCGCCGCTCCGCTCGCACAGGCTTCGGTCCCCATGGCCCCCACGCCGGTTTCCCTCCGTGCGGCACACTATCAGCGGGCCCAGCGACTATGGCGTAATTATTTGTGCCGTATGGGAATTTCTGCCGAACCGGGCTCGCCGGCAGGACATTTTTCTCGCCCCACCGGGACGCGAGCGTAATTTAGCTTTTCTTCACAGTTAGCTGCTGCACGCAAGCGGGCAAGTCCACTGCCTGCGCTGTTTGTGAACCCGCGGATTAGAACCGCTGACCTGCGACCAAAGATCGCATGTACGAACCGAACTAAGAACAATCGTCCTTCCAGGGTTTGATAGAGATCAGTTTCACGCAACCGAGCCTTGTTAGGCTGGGCGCGGGTGGACAACGCTCGACCGCGTCTTGAAGACGCAGAGGGAATCAAGAATCATGGAAACACGCTCCCCATTCTCGTTTATCGAATCATCGCGAACCGCGCTCCTGGCGGCGCTCGCAGCTTTCATTCTCGCCGCCTGCGGCGGCGGGGGCGGAACAGGCGGCACCGGCACGACCACCCCGCCGCCCGGCGGCCCAGGCAGCAGCACCGTCTCCACGGGCGTCATGACCAAGGGCAGCACGATCGTCAACGGCGTGCGCTTTGAAGACAACACCGCCAACATCTCCATCGACGATACGCCGAAGACCAATACGGCGCTCCAGAACGGCATGGTCGTGAAGGTGGTCGGCAACGTGAACGACGACGGCATCAACGGCACGGCGCAACGCGTGAAGGCGCTGATCGAAGTGCGCGGAGTCCCAACTACGGTCACCAACTCTACGAATGGACAAAGCTTGGTCGTGAACGGTCAAGCCGTCGTTGTCGACGATCAAACCGTCTTTTCGAATGTGGCCGGCTTCGGTGCCATCATCCAAGGGACTACATTGATCGAGGTCCACGGGCTGCGCGATGCGAATGGCGCCATCCGTGCGACGCGAATCGAGGATGCCGCTGGGCAGATGGCCTCTAGCACCCTGGATGAGATCCGGGGTGTCGTTACTGGCGGTAGCGGCACGAATCCGAGAGCCTTCACCCTCGGCGGGCAATCAATCAACGCACTCAACGCGACGATCACCCCCGCCGGAGCGAGCTGGCAGAACGGCTCCATAGTTGAGGTGTACTGCAGCGCGCAGACCTGCATTCTGAACGGCGCATTCCAGGCGTCGCTGCTAA
>JBJMWH010000199.1:0-3098 GCA_045810245.1 Burkholderiales bacterium
GAACCGGCATGAGCCACGATCACCGGCACGACCCTGCGAAGGACGACGGGCCGCCGAGCGAGCACGAGATCCTGAGCCGCGCGCTCCAGGAGGTGCTGGAGGAAAAGGGCTTGGTCACCGCCGAGCGGGTGCGAAAGCGCATGGAGCTTTTCGAGGCCGAGTTTCCACAGCGCGGTTCGCGCGTGATCGCGCACGCCTGGGCGAATTCGGCGTTCAGGAAGCGACTCCTCGCCGACGGCAAGGCGGCATGCGCCGAATGGGGCCTCGACCTGGAGGCCGACCGCCTGATCGCGGTGGAGAACACGCCGCGCGTCCACAACGTCATCGTGTGCACGCTGTGCTCGTGCTACCCGCGCGCGCTCCTCGGCATGCCGCCCACCTGGTACAAGAGCGAAAACTACCGCCGTCGGGTGGTGCGTGAGCCGCGCGCGGTGCTGAGAGAATTCGGCACCGTCATCGCGGACGATGTCTCGATCCGGGTGCATGACTCCAATGCCGACATGCGCTATGTGGTCGTGCCGATGCGGCCGAAGGGCACCGAGGGCTGGGACGAGGAGCAGCTCGCCTCGATTCTCACCCGCGATACGCTGGTCGGCGTCGCATTGCCCAGGGTCTGAGCCGGGCGCCCAATTTCTCCGGCCAGGCGCTCACCCTCGATACGAGCTGTTTCACCGCGTCGCGCAGGGCCGAGCGGCCGACCGGAACCGGCGCCACGCCCCAGCGGCGGAGCCGGGCGTTAAGCCGGTGGGCGTGGAGCGTGCGGACCGTGGCGCGGGTGTTGAAGGTGATGCTGAAGGAAATCGATACCTCCGAGCCGTTCTTTACCCAGTGCGGCGAGGCGAACGGGACATGAAGCGCGAGCCCCGGCCGCAGCTCGAAGGCTCGCGCCCTGCTCTGGAATTCGTCGCGCCAGCCGAGGTTGCGGTGGGCGCCGGTCAGGAAGCGCTCGAGATCGGGCTCCGACACCACCGCCCGGTCGGCGCGGTCGAACACGCTCAGGGTCTTGGTCCCGCGGATCTGGAGCAGGAAGTTCTCCTCCGGATCCATGTGGTAGGGCGTCACCGCGCCCGGCGACGACACGAAGATAAAGGCGTGGGGATCGCGCATGCCGGCGGTGAGGCGGGCCGAGGCGGCCTTGACGTCGGCCAGGCAGTAATCGAGCAGCAGCCGGTACGCCGGATCGTGCTCGACGTGCTTCAACACCAGCCACGAGCGGCATTCGGCGATGCGGCGGATGGTCTCTTCGGGCGAGAGGCCGTTGCGCGGCGTGAGCGCCGGATCGAGGCCCACCGGCACTTCGCCCGCGTTGTACTCGACCTGCGAGGCGGGTAGCCGCTTCGACAGCTCGACCAGGCTCGCAAGGGAGAACAGCGTGTGCTGCGTGAGCCGATGCGGCACCAGAAACGGGGCCCGTGCGAACTGCGCGTTGAACGTGTCCTGATCGATCGCGAGGCTCATCTCAGCTCCGGAGGGTGTTAGCGGCGGGCATTCGCCGCAGGGTCCGCGACATCCAGTGCAGGAGGGGCAGCGACGACACCATGAGCTCGCCCGTTGCGCGGCCCGTGGTGGTGACGACATCGGCGAGCCCGCGCCGGTCGAGCCACAGCCGGTTGATCATGAAGTGATCCGGCTCCGCGCAGGAATCCATCCACCGCAGCTCGGGCCGGGCGTGGAACCGGCGGATGTTCTCGAGCTCGAGCAGCGTCCCGGGCGAGAACCGGGCGTACTCCTCGTCGTAGGCGATCTTGAAGGCGAACGAGCCCTCGCCGCTCAGGAAGTTGCACTTCAGCGCGATCCAGCGCCCGGCCAGGCGCAGGCCGAGCATCATGAGGCGCCCGCGGCGCGCCGCGGCGCGCGTCGCGCGAGCAAAGAACAGGCGCCCCGCGTCGCTCGAGCCGAGCGCGCTCGCATTGCGCCCTTTCCAGCCGCGCGCCTCGAGCTCCATGAAATCCGCGATCCATTGCTCGGCCTCGGCGCCGTCCTGGAGCTCGACGTATTCCAGCTTGCCGGCTTCTGCGAGCCGCCGCTCGAGCCGCTGCAGTTCCTTCGCGCCCTTGCGCGACAAGGCTTCGACCAGAAAGGCTTCGGCGCCTGCGCGCGGCCGCATCACCGCACGCTCGAAACGGTACGGCACGAAGCTGCGCCGCCCGCTTTCGGCAAGCGCCTCGGCGAGGGCGCGCCAGAACGGCCCGTCCGCGGAGACGATGCCCCACCTGATTGCAGGAGCTCCATCCGTGTCGGCCTCGAGCCAGTCGAGAAAGGCGCTGAGACAGGCCCCGGCATGCGCCGCGCGTACGAGCGGTGTGCCGAGAAAGCAGTGCTTGTGCTGCCAGAGCCTGGCGTGGGGCAACGGCAGCCCGTTGTAGCGGGCGGCGCGTTCCAGGGGAAAGAGACCGCAAAGGAGCGGCGGAGCGTTTCCCTGGTCGGCGTAGACGAGCACGTAGCGAAGGGCCTTGCCGCGACCGAACGAGTCGATCGCGGGAAGCAGCATCCAGGGCTCGTAGAACACGTTCGGCTCGAGCGCTGCGGCGGCGAGGTCATTCCATGCGGCCATGTGGCCCGCGAGCGTCGCCGGATGGTCGAGCACCGTGACGCGGAATTGCGGCATTGTCATCGGCTACGCCGCGACCGCCCGCGACACGGCACGAGAGGACGCCACGCGGCGCCTGGCGCGATCGAGGAGCGGTAGCATCGAGACCCACATGCCTCCAACGGCGCCCAGCCCGATCACCAGGTTGCGCGGGCCGGGACCGGCACCTCCGCCTGAGGTTGCGCCCTCGCGGACGTGAACCGTGGAGGTGCGCTCGCCGAGCACATCGACGAGCGCCTCGTTCAAGCGTCCGTCGCGCGGCACTTGCCGGAACTCGACCACGGCTGCGCCGCTGCGCTCGAGCCAGTCGAGCAGCGCCGCAACGTGGCGCTGCCCACCCTCGGCGCCGACGAGCGCCGTATGGACGATCCACGAGGGAAACCCGCAGGCCTTGCGCTCGCGTCGCAAGGTGAAGAGGCCGCCGAGTGCAGCCGGAAGGTCGCAGCGCTCGGGGTCGCGCGCCCACGACAGGCAACACCAGAAACCGCTCCCGGCCGCCGCAAGCAGG
>JBJMWH010000200.1:0-4260 GCA_045810245.1 Burkholderiales bacterium
CGATGAAAGTCGGCGAAGCCTTCCTCGATGCCGCGAAGCGCAACTCCTACGACGCGTTCGACATGCACACCATCTGGGGCCACGCGCCGCAGGTGCCTCTTGGCGGCAACCCGAATCCCGGCATGTGGATGTACGGCGACATGCTTGCGCGCCTGCGCCGGCTCGCGCCCGGCGTGCTCTACAACGACCTCAGGGCCTGCAACGACTACGTGTCGGACTTCGCCGGCGTCAACTGTCCGGTGCTCTTCATCCTGGGCAGGCGCGACGTGATGACGCCGCCGCGCGCGGCGACGGCCTTGACGCGGAAGCTCGCCGGCGCCCAGGTCGAGGTGGTCGAATTCTCCGGGCATTCGCTGATGGCCGAGGCGCCGGACGACACGCTCGACGCCCTGGTGGAGTTCTTCAGCGAAATTCGGACAAATCGACCGGGCGGCTGAACCCGGTGCTCGCAAAATCGAGAAAGCGTCGGGCGCGCTCGGCGGGCCAGCCGCCGTACGCGCAGTTCAGCCGGAATTTCTCCTCGAGGTCCTCGCGCGACAGCGGCTCGTGCGCGCCGCCGCGGAAATGCGCCTGGCGCTCCTCGTGCACGCTGCCGTCCCTCATCCGCACGCGCACGTGTCCGGTGAATTCGTCGGGGTAGGGATTGTCGGGGTCGATCTCGTAGCGCACCCTGGAGGCGAGCGCGCGCAGCCGTGGGTCGCGTACGCGCTCCTCGGTAAAGGCGTCGAGCCCGGCATGGCCGAGCACGAAACCGGCCGCGATGCAGTAGGGCTGGCTGAACTTGGCGGCGTAGGCGTTCGGCGGCTCGCGCTTCGCAGAGAGCGGCTCCCACAGGCGGTGCACCGTGCCCTCCGCGACTTCGCAAACGATTTCTTCGATTTCATCCAGTTCCAAGCGCGGGGCTAATCGTCGCGCGCAATCGATATACGGATGCGTCATCGTCCCGCAGGCGTAGACCTTGAAGGCGAGCGACTCGGCGATCCAGCGGCTGCCGAAACCGTGCGTGAGCTTCCGCCACTCGCCCTGCGTGGTGCGCGCGAAGCCGTGGTAGAAGCCGTGCGTGCCCTCGAGCACGGTGCGCGGCCCGACGAATCCGGCGCGCGCGAGGTCGGCGGCGCGGATGCCCGACTGCGCCGCCCAGCCCGGGTGAAGCCGCTTGGTCCATGCGCCTTCGGCCAGGTATTCGATGATGCCTGAGGCCATGGAGCCGGCGATGCCGAGCGCGTTGACGAACTGGTTCCGCGGAAGATTCAAAAGCGTTGAAACGGCGGCCGCGGCCGCCATCGTGCCGAGCACGGCGGTGGGATGGAAGCCCGCCTTGTGGATGAGCTTGGGCGCCACCAGGCTGGCACGGCACATCAGCTCCACGCCAATGCTGATAGCTCGAACTGCATCCGAACCAGAAAGCCTCTCCCGCTCGGCGACGGCGAGAACCGCGGGCACGACGACGGCGCCCGCATGCACCGGTCCGCCTTCGAAGGTGTCATCGAAGTCCTCCCCGTGGGCGGCGGTGCCGTTGACGAATGCCGCGCCTGCCGCATCGAGGGTGCGGGCATGGCCGATCGCCGTGCAGCGCCCGTCGGACTCCCAGCCTTTCAGCGCCGCCTGCACATAGTCGGCATGGCGGGCGGCGACGCACAGCCCGGCCACGTCGATCAGCAGTTTCTGCGTCAGGTCCGCGATCGCCGCCGAAAGCTTTGCCTGGTGCGCTCCCTCGGCGAGCGCTTCCGAAATCGATTCCGTCATGGCCTATCTTCCTATGACCACTTGGTGCGCGCAACGAACCACATCGTGAGCAGGCCGGCCACCGCCATGGCCACCGCGATCACCGCGAAGATGCCGCCGAGCGTGGCGGCGGCTGCGCCCCCGGCGATCACGATGAGAAGACGAGCCGTGCCCGCGAGGACCGGCCAGAGCACCTTGCCGGCGCCCTGCGACGCGAAGTAGAGCGCGATGTTCGCCGCGAGCATCGGGTAGAACGGCGCTACGGCGCGCAAGTAAAGCGAGCCGCTTTCGAGCACCGCCGGATCGGAGCTGAACAGCCCTACCCAGGCAAGCGGCGCGAGCGTCGCGGCGGCCCCGATCGAAAGGCTGATCGAGGCGGCGAAAGCCGTGCCGATCCAGGCGATGCGCTTGGCGCGCTCGGGGCGCCCGGCGCCGATGTGGATGCCGACGAGCACGACCATCGCCTGCCCGACCGCGAATACGAGCGGGATCTGCAGGAGCTCCAGGCGCAGCCCCACGCCGTAGCCGGCGAGCGCGCCCGCGCCGTAGCGCGCGACGAGGCCGGTGAGGATCACGGCGGTGAGCACGGTCTGCACCGAAGAGAGCACCGAAATGCCGCCCACGCGCAGGATCTCGCGGAACAGGCGCGGTTCGAGGCGCAGGTCGGCGCGCATAGGGCGAAGCGGACTCGAGCGCCGGAATACCACGAATGCCATCACCGCGGCGGCGATGCCGAAAGTGCTGATGTAGGCGATGCCGGCGCCGGCGATGCCGATGCGGCTGACGAGGAAGGCCGAGAGCGGCAGGTGCACCAGCGCGGCGACGATCAGGGTCAGGGCCGGCACCAGCATGTTGCCCGTGCCGCGCAGCACGCTCGAGAGCGTGTTCGCCATCCATACCGTGATGGCGCCGGCGAACACCACGTTGCTGTAGCGCTCGGCGTTGGCAAGCGTCTCGTCCGCTCCGCCGAGGAGCGCGTAGATCGCAGGCCCAAGCAGCACGATGAGCACGGTGAACGCCGCGCCCATGCCCGCGGCGATGACGAGCGCGTGCACTACGAGGCGGCGCGCCGCCGGCAGGTTGCCCGCGCCGAGCGCGCGCGCAATGGCGGAAGACACCCCTCCGCCCATCGCGCCGGCGGAGGTCATCTGCAGCAGCATGATGAGCGGGAACACCAGCGCGAGGCCGGCGAGCGGCGCCGTGCCGAGGCGGCCGACGAAGTAGGTATCGCCGATCGACACCAGCGACTGGAACGCGACCAGCAGCACGCCCGGCGCGGAGAGCCGCGCGAGCGTGGGCACGATCGGGGCGGCGAGCAGCCGATCGGTACCTTGGATCAAATGAGCGGATTCAAGGAAAAGGGGTCAGAGCAATTTTTCGTCGTGGCGTATGCGCAGCGCCGCAAGTGTTACAGAAAAATTGCTCTGACCCCTTTTCCTGTGCATGATCGCGGCCGATGCTGGCCGCGATTACCGTCCTTCTGGTCTACCAGCTCGTCGGCGAGGTGTTCGTGCAGCTCACCGGCCTGCCGGTGCCGGGCCCGGTGGTCGGGATGCTGCTCCTTTTCATCACGCTGATCGTGCGCAAGGGCGCTGCGGACACTTTGCGCGGCACTTCGCAGCAGCTTCTGTCGCACCTGTCGCTGCTTTTCGTGCCCGCGGGCGTCGGCGTGATGCTGCATTTCGGCCGCCTCGGGAAGGAATGGCTTGCGCTCGCGGTGTCGCTCATCGCGAGCACCGTGCTGACTATCGTGGTCACCGCGCTGGTCATGCGGCTCCTGCAGCGGCGATGAAGTTTACCGAGATCTGGGTCTACCTCTCGGCGACGCCGCTCCTCGGCCTGACCGTCACCCTCGTTGCCTACCAGCTTGCCTTCTGGATCTACACCAAGCTGAAGCTCAACCCTCTTGCCAACCCGGTCGCCATTTCGGTGGCATTGCTCGTTTTCTTGCTGTGGATCACGAATACGCCATACGCGACCTATTTCGAGGGCGCGCAGTTCGTTCACTTCCTGCTCGGCCCCGCCACCGTCGCGCTCGCCGTGCCGTTGTATTCGAATGTCCAGACGCTGAGGAAGAATCTCGTGCCGCTCGCCGGCGCGCTACTCGCCGGCTCGCTCGTGGCGGCCCTTTCCGCGGTCGGCATCGGCTGGCTCCTCGGCGCGAGCCGCGAATCGCTCCTGTCGCTCGCCCCGAAATCGGTCACGACGCCGATCGCGATGGGCATCGCCGAGAAGCTCGGCGGCCTGCCCTCGCTCACCGCGGTACTCGTGGTCGCCACCGGCATCCTCGGCGCGGTGCTCGCGCGCGGGACGCTGAACCTGCTGCGCATAGAAGACCACGCGGTGCGCGGCTTCGCGGTGGGCGTCGCGGCCCACGGCATCGGCACGGCGCGCGCCTTCCAGGTCTCGGAGACGATGGGCGCGTTCGCCGGGCTGGCGATGGGACTGATTGGCCTGCTTACCGCGTTTCTGTTCCCGCTCCGGGTAAAACTCTGGGGAGGATGAGCGCCGCCGCCCAGCCGAGGGCGACGCCGG
>JBJMWH010000201.1:0-3727 GCA_045810245.1 Burkholderiales bacterium
ATCTGTACCGTACTTCTCTCGCACGAAAGCTTTCCAACCTTCGGTGTACAGGGCGTCAGCTTCGGCTCTGGAGTTCCAGAGATAGATTCCGCCGACCGTGCTCCCGTCTTGCGAGAGGACATAGTACTTGCGGATGAGACCAGCTATGCCCTGGTATCTCGGTGCTGTGCTCAGGAAGATCCTTCGTGCCTCGTCCCGTGCGAGGGGCTGTGGCAACCGGTACGTGGTGATGGCTGTGATCATTCGGACTCTCCTTCGGAGTGATGACGAACCAGCGCAGAAGCAAGGCAGCTTCATATCGCCTCAAGCAAATTGCGCGAGGCCGTTGCCTACGGACCAGTTCTCCTTCGCGGCATCGAGAACGATCACGAACACGTCCTCCGGGCGGATGCCGGGGCTCTTGCCGAGCAGCTCCGCGATCCGCCGGAACAGCGCTTTCTTTTGTTCCGCGGTGCGGGTGTTGAACACGGTGATCTGGATATACACGAGATCGTCGCTGCGGGTAACGCCGAAGGCAGCGCCGTAGCGGAAGTTCGCAGCGTCATGCTCGGTGATGGTCATGAACTGGTCGTCCTCGGGCACGTCGAGCGCTTCGCGCATCGCGCGGTAAAGGCTGTCGAAGATCGCCTGCCGGTAGGCTTGCGGCTTTCCGGCGCGCAGTGAGATGTGAAGCAGCGGCATCGGGAGTCCTTTCCATGCGATGTTTGACAATTATGTCAAAATTGGCCTTTCAGCGGGGCGTTGCGATGTCCGGGGTCCGCCAATTCGAGGAAGAGGTCGTGCTGGACCAGGCGCTGGAGGTTTTCCGGCGCAAGGGCCTGCGGGCGACTTCGATGCTGGATCTCGCGCGCGCGACCGGCGTGCAGCGCGGCAGCCTGTACCACGCGTACGGCGGCAAGGAGGTGCTCTTCCGCCTGGCGTTTCGGCGCTACGGGTCGCGATTCCTTGCCTCCGCGGCGAGCGCGCTCGATCGGCCCGACGCGCGCACCGCCTTGCGCCGGTTCTTTGCGGTGATCGTGGCGAACATGACTGCCGGTGCGCCATCGCGCGGGTGTCTCACCACCAACACGGCAGTCGAGTCGGCCTGGTCCGGGCAAGCGGTTCGCAGCAAGCTTCGCAAGCTCCTGGACGAGCTGCACGAAATCGTGGCCGCGGCCCTCTCCCGGCCGGCGATGAGGAAGGCTCTCGTCTTAGAGCCTGACGACGCGGCGCGTATCGTGGTGACATTCACCAGGGGCTTGGCAGTCATGGAGCGCGTGTACCGGGACCGCGAGCGTCTCTCCGAGACTGCGGAGGCCTTGGTGGAGGCTCTGGTGCGCACGCGAACAAGAGCTCGCCGTAGCGCTCGACGTTGACACGGCGGGCCGGGGGTGAGAATAAGAGGCATGCGGAGCGAATCATGAAATTGCACGGATGGATCCTGATCGGGCTGGCGGCGCTCGTGCCGGCGATGGCGGTGGCGCAGGAGCCGGGCCAGTTCACTTTCGCGTGGCCGCTCGGCGAGAAGGCGCTCAAGCCGCGCGGCGGGACGACGCACGGCGCGTCGGTGGCGCTGGAAAGCGCGCCCGGCGAGGCGTGGCGGCGGCTGCAGGAGCCGGGGTTGTCGTCTCTGGAGCGCGACCGGCGGGCGATCCTCGCGATGGCGGGGCCCTACCGCGTGAGCTTTGATTTCCTGGAGGTGGTGCGCTTCGATCCGAAGCTCAAGGTCGACGCGCCGTACCAGAGCTGGGGCACCGAGTACGTGTTCTTGGCCGAGGATCGGCCGGATTTCATCGCTCTGCAGCATGTCCTGGTGATGCGCATGCAGCCGAAAGGCGGCGAAGCCTCGGAGCCGATCGTCGTGCGCCACTGGCGGCAGGAATGGCGCTACGAGGCCGAGACGCTGCTCGCGTACGAGGGCGCCAACACCTGGTCGCGCCGCGCGGTCCCGGCGGCGCTGCGCCGCGGTGCCTGGGTGCAGAGCGTGCTGCAGGTCGACGATTCGCCGCGCTACGCGGCGCGCGGCAAATGGGAGCATGCCGACGGCGTGTCGACGTGGGTGAGCGACGAGACCTGGCGGCCGCTGCCGCGGCGCGAGTTCAGCGTGCGCAAGGACTACGACGTGCTGGTCGGCACCAACCGCCACACCATCACGCCGCAGGGCTGGGTGCAGGAGGAGAACAATCTCAAGCTCGCGCTCGCCGCTCAGCGCTACCTCGCGCGCGAGTACGGCGTCGCCCGCTACGAGCGCATCCGCGACTACGACTTCGCCGCCGGAGAGAAGTACTACACACGCACCGAGCCGTTCTGGACCGAGGTGCGCGCGGCCTGGCGCGAGCTCGAGCAGGGCGCGGGCCGCTTCAGCGTGCGCGCGCCGGTCGACCAGGGGCAGCTCTTCATGCCGTTCTTCGAGTACGCCGCGAAGCTCGAGGAGGGCGCCGCCTTCGATCGCGACGAAGCGCGCGCCTTCATCCGGCGCACGCTGCAGGAGAGCTACCTCAAGTAGCGGCTAAGCCGGCCGCCGCTTCAGCAGGTCGCGGATTTCTGCGAGCAGCTCCTGGTCCTTCGTCGGCGGCGGGGGCGCGGCGACCTCTTCCTTCCTCGTGCGCATCACCCAGCCGAGAAACTTGACGATGAAGAGGAAGAGCACCAGGGCGAGGATCAGGAAGTTCACGATCTCGCCGAGGAACAGGCCGTACGGCACTTCCTTGCCGTCGATCAGCCACTTCCATTCGAGGTAGCTCTGCTTGCCCGGCACCACCACGCTGATGAGCGGCATGATGATGTGCTTGACCAGCGAGTCGACGATCTTGCCGAAGGCGGCGCCGATGATCACGCCGATCGCGAGATCGATCACGTTGCCCTTCAGGGCGAACTGCTTGAATTCGTCCAGCAGCGAGAACGCCCGGTTTCTCGCTCCCGGCACCGCGGATTGCTTTTCCATTTTTGTGTTCTCCCTTGGATAAACGCGAAGTTACTTTACGAGGCCCGCCTGGCGGGCGAGCTCGGACACGCGCCGGTGCTCGTCGCGCATTTCATCGACGAGCTTCGCCGGCGGCGCGTACTCGGGCTCGATGCCGAGCGGCTTCAGGCGCGCCGCGACGCTGGGGGCCGTGATTGCGCGCTCGAGCGCGGGCACCAACGTGTTGACGACCTCGGCCGGCACGCCGGCGGGCGCAAAGAACGCGGTCCAGATGCCGAACAGCGGCTCGGAGTAGCCGAGCTCGGCGAGCGTCGGAATCTGGGGGAAGTCGCTCACCTTGCTCGAGATCACGATGCCGCGGACCGCGCCGCTCTTCAGGTGCCCGGTCATGGTTCCGAGCGCGAGGATCACCGCGCCGACATGATTGCCGCGCACGGCGGTGACCGCCGGGGTCGCCCCGGTGTAGGGCACCATGGTGAGGTCGGTCCTGGCCAGCGCCGAAATAATGTTGATGCAGAAATGGCCCACCGAGCCGACCCCCGCGGTGCCGATGCTGAGCGGCGCTTTCTTCGCGAATTCGACCATTTCCTTGAAGTTGCGGTACGGCTGCTCGGCGTTGGCGACGAGGACGCTCGGGCTGCGCATCGCGAGGGCGAGCGGCGTCAGGTCGCGGAACGGATCGTAGCTCGCGGTCTTGGCATCGAGCACGGTGCGGAAGACCAGCGCGGCGTTGTTCGTGAGCAGGATCGTGTGGCCGTCCTTCGGCGCCTTGACCGCGAGCTCGGTGCCGAGGGCTCCGGCCGCGCCGGGGCGGTTCACCGGGAC
>JBJMWH010000202.1:0-4347 GCA_045810245.1 Burkholderiales bacterium
CTCGCAGCTCGACCTTCCGATCCCCACGCGGGCGAAGCTGCGGCCGTTCCCGCTCGTCGAGCAGGACGGCCTCGCCTGGGTGTGGCTCGGCGACCCGGCGAAGAGCTCGACCGCAGTGCCGCCACCCACCCCGGAGCTCTACGGCGCCGAATGGCACACGCACATGTTCGACCCGGTGCACGTGCCGGCCAACTACCTGCTGATGATCGAGAACCTGATGGACATCACCCATTTCTACCCGCTGCACGACGGCAACATCGGCGACATCGAGCAGAGCAAGATCCCGGTCGAGCTGGTGGAGGAGACGCTGAACGGCGTGCAGACGGTGAAGACGGTCCGCCGGGTGCAGAACTACCGCCAGCCGCCGTTCATGAACGACTGGTTCGGCTATCCGGTGGTGGACCGCTGGCACACGCATCACATGATGGGACCCGGCCTCACGCGCGTGGAGCTGCGCTGCGCGCCGCCCGGGAAGCTCGGTGTCCCCTCCGAAGAGCGCGGCTACATCATCCACCACTCGCACACGCCGATCGACGCCACCAACCACACCTGGCGCCTGTGGGTCAGTACCCGTTCCAAAAAGCTCACCGAGAGCATCGCCGCAAACTTCCCGCAGGTCATGGAGGAAGACCGCTGGGCGCTCGAGCTGCAGCAGAAGAACTTCGAGTACCCGGAGGACGGCTACCACGAGGTGTATCTGCGCTCCGACAAGGCGCTGCTGCGCTGCCGGAAGATCCTGGAGGAGATGGAGCGCGGCAACCGCGGCCAGGCGGTTCCGGTCGCGGTGCACAAGGCAGCGTAGCAAAAAGCGCCCGTGCTTGAAGCGAGCCGGTTGGTGAAGTCCTTCGGCGGCTTCCACGCGCTCGCCGGCTGCTCGCTCGAGATCGCGCGCGGCAGCATCACCGGCATCATCGGCCCCAACGGCGCCGGGAAGTCGACGCTGTTCAACGTGCTCGGCGGGCTGCTCGCGCCGGAGTCGGGCGAGGTCAGCTTCGAGGGGCGCAGCATCCTCCCGCTGCGGCCCGACGAGCGCGCCCGCATCGGCGTGGTGCGCACCTTCCAGATCTCGCGCGAGCTGGGCGAGCTTACCGTGTTCGAAAACATGCTGCTCGCGAGCCCGCATCAGTACGGCGAGTCGGTGTGGCGCTCGCTCTTCACGCCCGCCCGGGTCCGCGCCCAGGAGCGCGCCGCGGCGGAAAAGGCTCGCGCGCTCCTCGACCAGGTGAACCTCGCGCAGCTCGCCGACGAGCAGGCGAAGAATCTTTCCGGCGGACAGAAGAAGCTGCTCGAGATCTCGCGCGCCCTGATGCTCGAGCCCAAGATCATCCTGCTCGACGAGCCGACCGCGGGCGTGAGCCCGGTGATGACCGAGGCGCTCGCGCAGACGATCCTGAAGCTGCGCAACCAGGGCCTCACCTTCGCCATCATCGAGCACGACATGGACGTGATCGCGCAGCTCTGCGCGCCGATCTTCGTGCTCGCCGAGGGCCGTACGCTGATGCGCGGCACCTTCCGCGAGGTGGCGAGCAACGGCGAGGTCATGAGCGCCTACCTCGGCAAGGCCGCATGAAATGCCCCCCTGACAAGGGGGGAGCGAGCGTTTTTTGCGAGCGGGGGGTTTGCTTTTGCTTTTTTGAGTTACAAAACCAAACCCCCCGTTCGCCCGCGGCTCACGACCCCCTTGTCAGGGGGTCGGCAAGGGTCAGGCAATGAGCACTATCCTGCGCGTGACTGGCCTGCATGCGGGCTACGGCGCGGGCGACATCCTCAAGGGCATCGACCTGGAGCTCGCGCAGGGCAGCATCATGACCCTCATCGGCCCCAACGGTTCAGGCAAGTCGACCCTCGTCAAGACGCTCGCCGGCCTGCTGCCCGCGCGCCAGGGCTCGATCGAGCTCGAGGGCCGGCCGCTGAACGGGCTCGGCGCGCCCAAGCGGGTGCTCGCAGGGATCGCCTACGTGCCGCAGGAATACAACGTGTTCCGCAACCTCACGGTGCTCGAGAACCTCAAGATCGCCCGCGAGTTCATGGGCGCGGGCCGCCGAGAGAAGCGGGTGCTCGACGAGGAGCTGGAGCAGCTCTTTCCGGAGCTGCCCAGGCACTACCGCATCGCCGCGGGAAATCTCTCCGGCGGACAGCGCCAGATGCTCGCCTTCGCCTGCGCGCTGACCGTGCGGCCGAAGCTGCTGATGCTCGACGAGCCTTCGGCGGGGCTTTCGCCGCTCCTCACCATCGAGGTCTTCAACAAGGTCGAGCAGGTCAACCGGATGGGAGTCAGCATCCTCATGGTGGAGCAGAACGCGATCGAGTCGCTGCGCATCTCGCACGACTGCATCGTGCTCGCCGGCGGCCGGGTGCGCGCCTGCGCCTCGGCGCGCGAGATTCTGGGAATGAAGGACCTCAATAGCTTTTATCTTGGTGATGCTTCAAACCGCATTTAACGGCGTGGTGACCGGCGTCATCATGACGCTGCCGGCGCTCGCGGTGACGCTGCTTTTCGGCGTGCTCAAGTTTCCGAACTTCGCGGTCGGCGCGATGATGACGGTGGCGGCGTACCTCGCCTTCGCCCTCAACGCGCAGCTCGGCTGGCCGCTCGCCCCCGCCACCGCGGTCGCGGCGGGCGCGATGGGCCTGCTCTGCATCGGCATCGACCAGGTGACTTTCAAGCCGCTGCGCGAGCGCGGCGCCATCACGCTGATGGTGGCGTCGCTCGGCCTCGGGTTCATCCTCGAGAACGTCGCGCGCTTCGCCTACGGCAACTCGGCGCGCAGCTTCGAGCTCGAGCTGGCGCGGCCGTTTCGGCTCGCCGGCGTGAGGATGAACCAGGAGCAGATGATCACCATCGCGGTGTCCGCCGCCGCGATGCTCGCCATGTGGGTGCTGCTCACGCGCATGCCGATGGGCCGCGCCATGCGCGCGGTCGCCGACAATCCGGCGCTCGCGCAGGTGCGCGGCATCGAAACTCCCAGGGTGATCCGCTGGACCTGGTTCATCGCCGGAGCGCTGCTCGCGGTGGGCGGGGTCCTGATCGGCATGGATCGCGCGCTCGAGCCGCCGATGGGCTCGAACTACCTCATCAGCGTGTTCGCGGCGGCGATCCTCGGCGGGCTCGGCAGCCCGCTCGGCGCATTCGCCGGCGCGCTCGTCATCGGCGTGGTGAGCGAGCTTTCGACGCTGGTCATCGCGCCCAACTACCGCATCGGCGTGCCGCTCGTCGCGATCGCCGTGATTCTTGTTTTCCGGCCGCAGGGGCTGTTCGGCCAGCCCTACATACGAAAATAAATCTCACATGATCTCTTTCCTGATCCTGATGAGTATCGTGATCTGCTTCTCCGCGATCCTGGCGCTCGCCCTCAACTTCCAGTGGGGCCTCGGCGGGATGGTGAATTTCGGCCTGACCGGCTTCTATGCCCTCGGCACGTACGCCGCGGCCCTGCTGATGCTCAAGGGCGGCGCCAACACCTTCGTCGCGACCGTCGGCGCCATGGCGATCGTCGCGGCGGCGTGCGGCCTGGTGGCTTTCGTCACCCTGCGCGTCAGCGAGGAGGACTACTTCGCCATCGTGACGCTGGGCGTGGGCGAGACGCTGCGCCTCATGGCGCTCAATGAGGACTGGCTCACCAAGGGCGCGCTCGGCCTCACCGGGGTGCCGCGGCCGTTCGGCGACGCGATCGCGCCGCAGTATTACCAATACTTCCTGCTCGCGCTCGCCGTGGCGCTGCTCCTCGCGACGCTATGGTTCCTCGAGCGCCTTGCGCGTTCGCCCTTCGGGCGCCTGGTGCGCGCGGTACGCGAAGACGACGTGGTGGCCGCGACGCTCGGCAAGAACGTGCTCTGGGTCCGGGTGCGGGTCTTCGCCATCGGCGGCGCCATCATCGGCCTCGCCGGCTCGCTGCACGGCTTCTACTACCAGTACATCGACCCGACGCAGTTCACCAATATCGTCATCGCCTACGCCTTCATGGCGGTGATCGCGGGCGGGCGCGGCGCGCACCGGGGCGCGATCCTCGGCGCCGCGGCGGTCATGGTGCTCCTGGAAGGGTCGCGCTTCGTGAAGGACGCCATTCCCGCGCTCGATTCCGACCAGCTCGCCGCGATCCGCATCATCATCATCGGCGCCGGACTGATCGCGCTTCTGATCTGGCGCCCGCAGGGCTTTTTGCGCGAATATAGGTTGAAGATATCCCCCTGAGGAGGAGGAGATGAATCCCACCCGCCGCACCGTTGTGAAATCCATCGGCGCCACGTTGGCCGCGCCCTATCTCAACCTCGCGCACGCGCAAGGCGAGCCGATCCCGATCGGCGTTGCGCTGCCCTTCACCGGCAACGCCAGCCCTTACGGCCCCG
>JBJMWH010000203.1:0-4224 GCA_045810245.1 Burkholderiales bacterium
GGCGTGTACTTCATCATGATCACGCTCGCGTTCGCGCAGATGATGTTCTACCTGGTCAACTCGATGAAGGCCTACGGCGGCGACGAGGGTCTGACGCTGCCGCGGCGCGCCCAGCTCGGTTTGGGCCCCCTGGACCTGGACAACGAGGTTGTCTTCTACTACGTCGTGCTCTTCCTCCTCCTCGCCGCGCTCTACGCGCTGCACCGCGTGGTCCATTCGAGGTTCGGCCGGGTGATGGTCGCGATCCGCGAGAACGAGGCCAGGGTGGAGGCGCTCGGGCTACCCGTCTACCGCTACCAGCTCCTGTGCTTCGTCATCGCCGGGGCCGCGGGCGGACTCGCCGGCGCGCTGCTCGCGAGCCACGGCAAATACGTGAATCCGAACGTGCTGCACTGGCTGCAGTCCGGGACCCTCATGATCATGGTGATCCTCGGCGGCGTCGGCCACCTCTGGGGCGGCGTAATCGGCGCGGCCGTGCTCCTCGGACTCGAGCACGTCATAGCCGATTACCCGCTTCCCTGGCTCACGCAGGTCGCGCCGAATTACCAGCAGCACGCCAGCCTCGGCGTCGGCATCGTCCTGCTCGTCATCGTGCTGTTCGCGCCGCAGGGCATTGCCGGCCTCATTTCTCGAAGAAAAAATGCTTGAACTGAGGAGCGTAACGAAGCGCTTCGGCGGCGTCGTCGCCACCGACAACGTCGCGCTCGAGGTGGCGCAGGGCGAGGTGCATGCCCTGATCGGGCCCAACGGCGCGGGAAAGACGACGCTCATCGGACAGATGTCCGGCAGCCTTCACACGGACGTCGGCACCATCCGGTTCCTGGAAAAGGATGTCACGGCTCTACGCCAGCACGAACGCGTCCGGCTCGGCCTCGCCCGCAGCTACCAGATCACCAGCATCTTCAAGCGCTTCACAGTGCTCGATAACCTGGCGCTCGCGGTGCAGGCGCGAAGCGGCTCGAGCTTCTCGTTCTGGCGCCCGGTCGCCGTCGAGGCGGCGCTGTTCGACGAGGCTAGAGCGATTTCCGTGGAGATCGGCCTGGCCGAGCGGTTGGACGTAAGGGCGGGAAATCTCGCTCACGGCGAGCAGCGCGCGCTCGAGGTCGGCCTCGCTCTCGCCACCCGGCCGAGGCTCGTGCTGCTCGACGAGCCGATGGCCGGCATGGGCCCCGAAGAATCGCAGCGCATGATTTCGCTCATCGGCCGGATCCGTGCCGGCGTGACGGTGCTACTGGTCGAGCACGATATGGACGCGGTGTTCCGCCTCGCCGACCGGATTACCGTGCTGGTGAACGGCCGCGTCATCGCAAGCGGCAGACCGGCCGAGATCCGTGCCGACAAGGACGTGCGGCGGGCCTATCTTGGAGACGAGCTTGCTGCTTGAGGTGCAAGAGCTCGACACCGCTTACGGCGCGAGCCAGGTCCTGTTCGGGTTCTCGCTGCGCATAAACCAAGGCGAGGCCGTGTCGCTCCTCGGACGCAACGGCATGGGCAAAACCACCGCGATCCGCTCGATCATGGGGCTCACCCGTGCGCGCGCGGGCGCGATCCGCTTCCGCGGCGAACGCATCGAGCGCACCGCGCCGGACCGCATCGCCCGCATGGGAATCGCGCTGGTGCCGGAGGGTCGCCAGATCTTTCCCAACCTGTCGGTGCGCGAAAACCTGGCCGCCTTCGCGGCGAACCGCAGCGGCCGCGTCGCACCCTGGACCCCGGCGCGCGTGCTGGAGTTTTTCCCAAGGCTGAAGGAAAGGCGAGACAACATGGGGAACCAGCTCTCCGGCGGCGAGCAGCAGATGCTCGCCATCGGCCGCGCGCTGGTGACCAATCCCTACCTTCTCATCCTGGACGAAGCGACCGAAGGCCTCGCGCCGCTCGTGCGCGAGGAGATCTGGCGCTGCCTCGAGCGCTTGCGCGCTGAGGGTCAGACCATTCTCGTCGTCGACAAGTACATCGAACGCCTGGTGAAGCTCGCCGATCGGCACACCATTATCGAGCGCGGCCGCGTCGCCTGGCACGGAGCGTCGGCCGAGCTTGACGCCGACCGCGGGCTCTGGCATCGATACCTGGGCGTGTAGGAGGCCAGACCATCAAATTCATCCTTTTCGTCCTGGTGTTTGTTGTGCATCCGGCGAGCGCGCAGGACTATCCGACCAAATCCGTGCGGCTCATCGCCGCCGCGGCGCCGGGCGGCAATCCCGACGTGCTTGCGCGGATGCTCGCTGCGAAGCTGGGAGAAAGCTTCGGGCGTCCGTTCGTGGTGGAAAACATCCCCGGCGCCGGCGGCGTAGTCGCCGCCGAGCTCGTCGCCCGCTCGGCTCCGGACGGGCACGTGCTGATGCTGGGGGATTCGGGCGCGATGGCGATCAACGTCGCGTTGAACCCCAGGGTTCCCTACCATCCGCTCAAGGACTTCGCTCTGATCACCGCGCTCGCCGCCGTGCCGACGGTGCTGGTGGCGAATCCCGCCGTGCCAGCTGCCTCGCTGCAGGACTTCGTCGCGGTCGCGAAGGATCAATCTGGGAAATTCAGCTACGGCTCGGCCGGCAACGGCTCGGTCCATCACCTCACGATGGCGGTGTTCGCCTCACGCGCCGGCCTCGACATGCTCCATGTTCCCTACAAAGGCGGCAGCGCGCTGGTTGCCGCAGTGCTTTCGGGCGAGGTGCAGTCGGGCTGGTCCGGAATTCCCAATGTGCTCGCCCACATTCGCGCCGGGAAGCTGCGTGTGTACGCCATCAGCACGGCGCAGCGCTCGGGCGCGTTGCCCGACGTCCCCACCGCCGCCGAGCTCGGATTTGCCGGCTTCGACATTGCGACGGTCATCGGGCTGCAGGCGCCGGCGGGAACGCCGCGCGGCGTGGTCGCGCGGCTGCAAACGGCGGCGGCGAAAGCCCTGCGCGAGCGCGACGTCGCCGAGCGCATGGCGAACCTGGCGATGGAGCTGAGGGAAAACGGCACCGAGGACTACGTGCGCTTCGTGAAAGAGGATCTGGAGCGCTACAGTGCCGCGGTGAGAACCGCCGGCGTCAAGCATGACTGAGCTCGATCGCATCCGCACCGACGTGGTGGGGAGCCTGCTTCGGCCGCGGGCATGGAAGGCGGCCCGCGCCGACCTCGAGCACGGTTCGATGTCCAGAACCGATTTCGCCCGGATCGAGCTCGAGTGCGTCCGCGAGAATCTCGCTTTGCAGGAAGGGGTCGGCCTCGATGTCGTGACCGACGGCGAGGTTGGACGGCTCAATTTTCAGGACAGCTTCGGCCTCGCGGTTTCCGGCTACGACACCGGCGCCGAGGGGCTCGCCCAGCACGAGAGCCGCGCGGCCGCGGGCACGCCGCTCGCCCGCTTCGACATGCCCGATCTCGCCGGCACAGGCACGCCCGTGGTGCACCGGCGCCCGGTCTCGCGCAGGCTGAAGCTCGAGAGGAATGTTCCGCTCGAAGAGTTCAGGCGTGCGGCTGCGCTCGCGAAGAAGCCGCTCAAAGTCTCCCTTATCGGTCCGGACCGCATCCTCCAGCGCTTTGACCATGCCAACTCGAAGAGCGTGTACGCAACCGTGGACGATTTCGCAGCCGACGTGGTGGCGATTCAAAGGCAGATGATCGGGCAGCTGGCGGGAGCCGGCTGCCGCTACGTCCACATCGACGAGCCCGGCTACACCGCCTACGTCGACGCGCCTTCACTCGAGGCGATGCGCAAGCGCGGCGAGGATCCGCAGCGGAGCTTCTCGCGTTCTCTGGGAGCCAACGCGCGCCTGGTCGATGGATTTCCCGGCGTGACTTTCGGCATCCATCTTTGCCGTGGCAACCAGCGCAGCATGTGGCACCGCGAGGGCAGCTACGACGCGATCGCCGAGCGCCTCTTCAACGAGCCGCCGCACCGGCGCTTCCTCCTCGAGTACGACAGCCCGCGCGCCGGCAGCTTCGCGCCCCTGCGCTTCGTGCCCAAAGGCAAGGTCGTGGTGCTTGGCCTGGTCAGCACCAAGGTGCCCGAGCTCGAGTCCCTGGACGAGCTCGAGCGGCGCCTCGACGAAGCCGCGAAATACCTGCCGCTCGAGCAGCTCGCCGTCAGCCCGCAGTGCGGGTTCGGCTCCGATGTCGCCGGCAACCTGGTCGGCGCAGCCGACCAGAGGAGAAAGCTCGAGCGTGTGGTCGAGCTCGCGCGCAAGGTGTGGGGATGAGCGAGCGGCTCCGCTTCGGCCTGTTCGACTGGATCGAGGCTTC
>JBJMWH010000204.1:0-7633 GCA_045810245.1 Burkholderiales bacterium
GCGTAGTAGGTCGGACTGTAATCCTTGCGCAGCCCCGGCTTGCCGTTCTCGCGGCCGCCGGCCTCGAGGCCAGCGGCATGGAAGCGATCGACCGATCGGCGGTCGGCCGCGCGAAACGCAACGTGGATCTTCGCCCCCGGCGCGCCCTGGTAGAGCCAGAGCGCCGGCGCGCTCGGCGGGCCGAAGCCCGCGTTCGCCGCGTCCCGCGAAGCGAGCACGTGACCGAGCGGCGCGAGTGCGGCGCGGTAGAAGCTCACTGCTGCTTCGAGGTCCTTGACCTTGAGTCCGATATGGTCGTACATCATGCCTCCTTTGTCCGGTGCGCAAGCAGCTCGATCGCCTTGTGCCAGTGCGCGCTTTCGTCGCGCGACACCTCGGCGCGCCAGCGGAACGAATCGGCCCGCAGGTCGCTGAAGATCCAGCGCAGCGCCGCGCCGTCGCTGCCCTCGCCCTCCTGGAAGATCTCGTCGCCGCGCGGCCGGCCGACGAGTTCGGCGCGGTAGCCGGCGCAGGGGTCGATCCACGTAACGCGCCAGGCGGCGAGCTTCGCGTCGTACACGCGCAGCGTCATGCCGTACTGGTTGTCGAAGGTCCCCCAGCGCTCCGACTTGCCGACGTTCGGCCCATCGCGCGGCGGGGTGATCCAGACATCCTGGATGGCGCGGCCTTCGAGCGCACGCTCGAAGCGGATCTGCCAGTAGTGGCGCCGCGAGCTGCCGTCGGGAAGGAAGGCCCGCGCCTCGGCTTCCCAGCGGCCGATGAATCGGTCGTAGAGGTTCATGCCCCGAGCTTAGGGGCGCGCCGCGGCCTCGGCTGTCAGAATCTTGCGGATCTGCGGCGCGCGCGCGCCGCGCCTGAGCTCCGAGGGCGTGACGCCGAAGCTGGCGCGGAAGCAGGCGGTGAAATGGCTGTGGCTCGAGAAGCCGAGCGCGATGCCGATCGTCGTGAGATCGCGTTGCGAATCGAGCACCTCGTCGAGCGCCGCCGCCATGCGCGCGCGCAGCTGATAGCGGTGCAGCGGTGCTCCGGCGAGCTCGCGAAACGTGTGCGCGAGATGCCACGGCGAGGCGTGCACGCGTCGCGCGAGCGTGGCAAGGCTCCAGGCCTCCCCGGGATGCGCCGCGAGCGCGAGCCGGGTCGCCTCGATCATCTCCATGCTACGACCGCCGCGTGAGCACCGCCGCGTTCGCGGCGCGGCCGTGCGCATCACGCGTGCAAGGAGCTCGAGCGCGCTCTCCTCGGTTTCGAGGGCGCTCGCGAGGCGCCGCTCGGCGCGGAACCAGAGCAGGCGGCGTGCGGCGATCAGCGGGGCGTCGAGCGGCACGCACTCCGGCTCGCCGGCGCGCAGCTCCTCGAGCGTCGCGGGCGAGGGCTCGAGCACCAGGCATTCGTCGCCGCCCTCGACCGGATGGCTGACGCGGTAGGGACGGTTCGCCGCGAAATGGAGCGCGTGGCAGGCATCGGCCACCACGCGGCGCGCGCTTGCATGGTGCTTGACGAAGACGCCGCGCAGAGGAAAGACGAGCAGGTCGGCCGTCGCGTGCTCTTCGGGCCCGCAGGTGCCGTCGTGCGGACGGCAGCGCACGAAGTGCACTCGGACGCTTGAGCTTCGATGCACGGTCTGGCGGGCGAGCATGCGTCTATTGTCCCAGGAGCGGCTCCATGACGGCAGCGCATGCCCTGCCTGAAGAAATCTCGCTTGACGCGGGCGCCGGGCACTATGCGCGCCAGGGTCTGGACGGTCGTATTCGTTCGCGGCGCAGTCGAAAGTCGCCCACCACTCGCCATGTTCGGGCTGCAGAACACAGTCAACGGCTCCGGGCTCGAGGCGAACCTGCTCGAGCTGGTCAAGATGCGCGCCTCGCAGATCAACGGCTGCGCGTACTGCCTCGACATGCACAGCAAGGACGCGCGCGCCGCCGGCGAGACCGAGCAGCGCCTGTACCTGCTCGATGCCTGGCGCGAGACCTCGCTCTACAGCGAGCGCGAGCGCGCGGCGCTCGAGTGGACCGAAGCCCTGACGCTCATCGGCGAGGGTCATGTCCCCGACGTGGTGTACGCCGCGGTGCGCGAGCATTTCAGCGAAGAGGAGATCGTGAAACTCGCCCTCCCGTAGCCGCACGCGGACGGCCCAGGAGGCGTAATTAGGCGGCGCGCAGCGCGTCGACGATGCTCAGGCGCGCGGCGCGCAGCGCGGGGAGCACGCCACCCGCCAAGCCCATCACCGCCGCGAAACCGAGCGACTGCAGCACGATCTTCGGGGTCAGCGTGAACGAGAACGCGAGCTCGCCGAAGGACTGCCAGTTCATGGTCGAGACGTGCACCAACTGCATCAGCGAGGCCGCCCCGAGCCCGAGGGCCCAGCCGAGCACGGCGAGTGCAAGCGCCTCGGCGAGGAATGCAGTCAGGATGGCCCGGCGGCGGAAGCCGAGGGCGCGCAGCGCGCCGATTTCGCCGGTGCGGCCGGCGACCGCGGCGTACATGGTGATCATGGCGCCGATCATGGCGCCGATCGAAAAGATTACCGAGAGCGTAAGCCCGAGGATGCTGATGAAGCCCGACAACGCCGCCGACTGCTCCTCGTAGAACTGGCGCTCGCGCTTCACGTCCACGGTGAGCCGCGGGTCGGACTCGAGCCGCCGCTTGAGCTTGTCGAAGGCGCCGGGATCGGCGAGCCGGGCGATCACCGAGGAGTAGGCCACGCGGCGGAACGACTGCATCATCTGGTCGACATCGCCCCAGATCTCGGAGTCGAACGCCGATCCGCCGGCGTCGAACACGCCCACCACCAGCCAGTCGCGCGCGCCGAAGCGCAGCCGTTCGCCGACGCCGGTGCCGGCAAAGCGTTGCGCGATGCTCAGGCCCACCACCACCTCGGTGCTCGCTGGGCGGAACATGCGGCCCGCGGCGAGGCGCACCTGCGGCCGCAGCGCGATGCCCTGGGCCGACAGGCCGCGCACGGTGACGTTGCTCACCGCGCCGGAGGTTCGCTTGGGCTGCGCGATCAGCACCACGGTCTCCTTGGAGGCTGAGACGAGCTCCGGCTGGGCCTCGACCAGCGCCGCCTGAGGACGCTCGACGCCGCTTTGCACCTCGCTGCCCGCGGAGCGGCGGGTGACGACGATATTGTCGGGCTGCCCGGTCGATACCATCGCCTGGCGCAGCCCCGCGTCGAGCATCAGCACTGCGGCGAACACGAACACCACGAGCGCCATGCCGCCCGCAGTGAGCGCCGTGGTGAGCTTGCGGGTCCAGAGGTTGCGAACGCTATACGCGAGCGGGATCGCCTTCATTTGAATCAGCCAATCGCTCTTAACCCATCGACGATGCGGACCCGGGCCGCCCGGCGGCCGGGCAACAGCGCTGCTGCGACGCCGACCGCGAGTGCCGCCGCGAGCTGCATGGCGACGGTCGCGCGGCTGACCTCGAGGACCGGAAACAGCGTGCCGGTCTGGGTGCCGAACCAGGCGGCTACGGGGAAGGTGCAGGCGATGCCGATGAGCCCGCCCGCCGTCGCGATGGCGAGCGACTCGCCGAGCACC
This sequence comes from Burkholderiales bacterium, assembly GCA_045810245.1. GTDB lineage: Bacteria > Pseudomonadota > Gammaproteobacteria > Burkholderiales > SG8-39 > SCGC-AG-212-J23. The sequence continues at coordinate 3,543 of JBJMWH010000204.1, forward strand.
AGCGCGGCGACGTAGCCGGGGCCGAAGCCGAGCGCCTTCAGCGTCGCGTACTCGGAAAGGCGCTCGCGCGCAGTCATCGCCATGGTGTTCGCCATCACCGCGAGGATGATGAACACGACCACGAAAGAGACGATGCGAATGCCCACCACGATGGCTTCGGTCATGGCGACGAAGCCGAGCTGGAAGGCTTTCTCGGTCTCGGTCAGGGTTTCGGCGGCCGAGTTCCTGAACTGCGCGTCGATGGCCTGCGAGATCTCGGCCGAGCGTGCCGGGTCCGCGATCTGCACCACGAACACCCCGACCTGGTCGGCGCGTCGCGGCACCCGCCGCTTCATGGACTCGTTGAGAAAGTCCCAGTGGAAGAACATCTGCGAGGTGTCGGTGCGCGCCTCGGCGCCGTCGTAGATGGCGCGCACCGTGAAGCTCCAGTCGCCGGGGAAGATCGTGCCGCGCAGCGGCAGCGTATCGCCGACCTTGAAGCCATAGGTGTCGGCGAGCTTGCGGCCGACCACCGTGCCGCGCCGGTCGCGCAGGAACGCGCGCTTCTCCTCTTCGGCCAAGCGGTACTCGGGATACATGTCGAAATACTGCGCGGCATCCACGGCGAACTGCGGAAAAAACTTCTTCGGGTCCTGGTAGATGCCGCCGAACCAGTTCGCGGTACCCACCCGCTTCACCCCCGGCAGCGCGCGGATCTTGTCGCGGTAGTGCAGCGGCATCGGGAACACGAGTGAAATGGCGTTGCGCGTCACGAGGCGGTCGGGCGCCGCAGCGTTCGCCCCGGCGTACCAGGCGCCGACGACGGTCTGCAAGAGGCCGAAGGACAGCACCGCGATCACGAGGCCGAGCACTGTCAGCCCGGTGCGCAACTTGTGCCGCAACGTGTTGCGCACAATAAGCTTTAGAAACTGCATTAGCGAACAGAGCGTTCGAGCAAGTCTGCGCCTCCGGACAGCTCGCCCTTGTCGAGGTACTTGATGGCGTGCGCATGCTCGGCCGCGCGCCGGTCGTGCGTCACCATGACGATGGTCTTGCCGAACTGGTGGTTGAGCTGCTCGAGGAGCGACAGCACTTCGGCGGCCGACTGGCGGTCGAGGTCGCCGGTCGGCTCGTCGGCGACGATCAGCTTCGGATCGGTGACCAGGGCGCGCGCGATGGCCACGCGCTGCTGCTGGCCGCCGGAGAGCTCGGACGGATAGTGCTCAGCCCGGTCGGCGAGCCCGACCAGGCGCAGCGCCGCAGCCACGTGCTCGCGCCGCTCGCGCCGGGAAAGCGGCGTCAGGGTGAGCGGCAGCTCCACGTTCTCGAACGCGGTCAGCACCGGCATCAGGTTGTAGAACTGGAACACGAAGCCGACCGCGGCGGCGCGCCAGTCGGCGAGCTCGGACTCGGGCAGTCCGGTGATGTCGACGCCATCGACGAGAATCGCGCCCGAGTCGGGCTTGTCGATCCCCGCCAGCAGGTTGAGCAGCGTCGACTTGCCCGAGCCCGACGGGCCCATCAGCCCGAGGAAGTCGCCGCGCTGCACGTCGAACGAAAGATCGTGCAGCACCGGTACGACCTGTCCTCCGCGCCGGTACGACTTGGAAACGTTGCGCACCTCGATGAGCGAGGGGCTCACGCGGCGGCTCACTTTACCCGCGCGCCATCGGCGAGCCGCTCCGGCGGCTTGACGATCACGCGGTCGCCGGGCGTCAGGCCGTCGGCCTGCACCAGCTCGCCGAGGGCGCGCGCGCCCTCGAGCCTCACGCGCTGCGCGCGGCCGTCCTTCACGAGGAAAACGTACTTCACGCCGTCGCGCTCGGCGATGGCCGACCTGGGCACGGCCGCAACCGGTTTGCGCTCGGTCGCGGCGAGGCTGCGCTCGAGGAACGCCACCTTGGCCGCCATGTCGGGCACCACGCGCGGATCGCGCTCGATGAACCGGATCTTCACCATCACGGTGGCCTTCGCGCGGTCCACCGTCGGCACGATGCGCTGCACTACGCCGGCGAAGCGCTGCTCGGACAGGGCGTCGAGCTGGATCTCGCAGGGCTGGCCGACCTTCACCTTGAACAGCGAGGACTCGGCGACATCGGCCTCGACCTCGAGGGTCTCCATGTCGGCGATCGTCACCACCGCGCCCTTCGTGTCCGCGGCGCTCGAGAACGGCGTGATGTTGTCGCCGACGTTGGCGCTTTTGGTGAGCACCACGCCGTCGAACGGCGCGCGGATCAGCGTCTGGTCGACCGCCACCTCCGCGGCCTTGAGGTTCGCCTGCGCCGCCGCAAGCGCGGCCTCGCCCGAGCGCACCCCGGCGCGCGCCTTGTCGTCGCGGGCCAGCGCCGAGTCGAGCGTCGAGCCGCTGATGTACTTCTTTTCGGCGAGATCGCGCGAGCGTGCCAGGTTGGCCTGGGCTTCGCGGGCCTCGGCGCGGGCCTGCTCCAGATTTGCCGCAGCGACGCCGACGTTCGCCTTCGCCTGGTCGCGGCTCGCCGACACGTCGCGGTTCTCGATCCGCGCAATCACCTCGTCGCGCCTGACGCGGCTGCCTTCCATCACGCCGAGCCATTCCAGGCGTCCGGTCGCCTTGGACGCGACGGCCGCCTTGCGCTGGGCGACGACGTAGCCGGTGGCATTGAGGAGCGTGACCGCCTGCGAAGGAAAAGCTGCGCTTACGGCGGCGGTTTCGACCGCGGGCGGCCCGCCGACGAACCTTCCAAGCGCCACGTAGGCTACTGCGGCGAGCGCCGCGGCGCCGGCAAGCCACGGCCACAGACGCCTGCGCCGGCGCCTCGCAGGCGTGGCGGCGCGATCGATCGCGAGTTTGGAAATGTCCGGGTTATCCATCCGCGAGCGCGCGGCGGGGACGGATGGCGCGCTGCCCGATTATAGAGCCGATGGAAAAAACGATTACAAGTGCAACATTGCGCCGATTCTCGAAGGTTAGAATCGAAGCCCCGCCGCTCATCACCGCGAAGGCCCATGCGTTTCAAACATCTCGCCGCGCTGTCGCTCGTCTTCTCGCTCGCGGCCTGCGGGCAGGGTGGCGGCGCCGACAAGGGCGGCAAGGCGCATGGCGCCCCGGGTGGCGGCATGCCGGCGGCGGAAGTCAACGTCGCCACCGTGCAGCCGCAGACCCTTCCCGTCACGCTCGAGTACACGGGACAGACGGCCGGCTCGCGCGAGGTCGAAGTGCGCGCGCGCGTCACAGGCATCCTTCTGTCCAGAAATTTTCGCGAAGGCGCGCCGGTGCAGAAGGGACAGTCGCTGTTCACCATCGATCCGGCGCCGTTCGAGGCGGCGCTCGCGCGCGCCCAGGCCGACGTCGCCGCGGCCGAAGCCCGCGTCGACCAGGCAAAGCGCAACGCCGCGCGGCTGAAGCCCCTCTACGCGGAAAAGGCGGTGAGCCAGAAGGAGTACGACGACGCCGTGTCGGGCGAGTTGATCGGCGCTGCAGACCTGAAAGCGGCGCGCGCACGGCTCGACGAAGCAAAGCTCAATCTTAGCTACACCAAGGTAGAGGCGCCGGTCTCCGGCATCACGAGCCGTGCGCTGCCTTCCGAGGGCACGCTGGTGTCGGGACCCAACGTGCTGCTCACCTCGGTGGTCCAGGTCGATCCGATCTGGGTGAATTTCGGCATCCCGGACAACGAGCAGGCGCGCCTGCAGAAGGACGCCGCAGGCGGACGCCTCCACCTGCCGAAGAATCTCGAAGTGGAGCTGCGCCTGGCCGACGGCAGCCTCCATCCCAAGAAAGGCAGGCTCTCGTTCTCCGACGTGCGCGTCTCGCCGGCGACCGGCACGCGCGAGGCGCGCGCCGAGGTCCCCAATCCCGACGGTGCGCTGCGTCCGGGACAGTTCGTGCGCGTGATCCTGCACGGCGCGACCCGGCCGAACGCCCTCACCGTGCCGCAGCGCGCGGTGCTCGAGGGCCCGCAGGGCAAGTTCGTCTATGTGGTCGACGACAAGAGCACCGCGCAGCCGCGCCCGGTCCAGGCGGGTGAGTGGTCCGGCGATACCTGGATCATCACCGAGGGCGTGAAGCCGGGCGAGCGCGTGATCGTCGACGGCCTGCTCAAGCTCGGCCCCGGTGCGCCGGTGAAAATCGC